>CANRGN010000053.1 GCA_947630235.1 uncultured Clostridia bacterium | reverse complement strand
TAGCAAATGGACTCAGCCAAAGGGACGTTCTAGAGGGACGTCCCTTTGGAGCGTTCTGGAGCACCTTTGGAAAAAAAGATTGATAATAAAATAAAATTATAGTAAAATAAAAGCGAAATAGTAAGGAAAGTGAGGTAAGAAAAGTGAAAAAGCTACCTTATGGAATAAGTGATTATGAGAGGATAATGGAGAATGATTACTATTATGTAGATAAAACAAAATATATAGAGCATTTAGAAAATTTGGCAGAACCATATTTAATGTTTTTAAGACCAAGAAAATTTGGAAAAACGTTATTTACAAGTACATTGGAAAATTATTATGATATAGCGAAAAAAGATAAGTTTGAAAAATTATATGGAGAAACATATATAGGAAAAAATCCAACAAAATTAAGAAATAGCTATTATATATTAAGATTTAATTTTTCAGGTATAGATACAACAGATTTTGAATCAACTATTAAAGGATTTAAAAGTAAAGTAATTGAATCTATAAAGAGTTTTGCTCAAAAATATCAATTGGACTTTTTTGTTAATGAAGAACAAGATTCAGAAAGTATATTAAATAGTTTAATACATGCATTTAGATTACAAAAAAATGGAGAAAAAATTTATGTAATAATAGATGAATATGATCATTTCGCAAATGAGTTGTTAAGTTTTCAAACAGAAAAATTTAAAGAATTAGTCACAAAAAACGGAAGAATTAGAAAATGGTATGAGATTTTAAAAGAAGGAACAGAAAGTGTAGTAGATAGAATCTTCATAACAGGAGTAGCCCCAATAACATTAGATAGTTTAACATCAGGATTTAATATTTGTTCAGATAAAACTACGGATAGAAATTTGAATGAAATGTTAGGGTTTACAAAAGAAGAAATCGTAGAAATTATGAATGATTTTAATATAGAAAAAAGTAAACAGGATGAGTTGTTACCAATCATGAAAGAAAATTATGATGGATATAAGTTTTCTATTAAGGCAGTAAAAGAAATGTATAATTCGAATATGTGCTTATATTTTTTAAATGAATTCATGTTGTATAATGAGATTCCAGAAAGAATGATAGATATGAATATAGCAAGTGACTATTCCAAACTAGGAAAAATGCTAGACTTATGTAAAAGTGATAGAAGACTGCAGGTTTTAGAGGAAACTGTATCAGGAGAAGGAATTATTACAGAGATAACAGAAAAATTTAATCCGGAAATAGAATTTACAACAAAAGAATTTTCATCATTATTGTTTTATTTAGGGTATTTAACAATAAAAAAAGAAGAACTTGGAAGAACAGTTTTAAATATACCAAATAGAGTAATGAAAGAAATATACTCTAATTATTTTCTAAAAAAAATAAATGAAGAAATGGATTTAGTAATTGAAGAAGAAGTATATAATGAGATATTGAGAGAAATAGCATTAGAAGGAAAAATAGACAAAATAACAGAATTATTACATCAGTATTTAAACAATCTATCAAATAGAGATTATCAAAGATTTGATGAAAAATATGTAAAACTAATATTTTATTCAATAGCAATGAATCTGAATATATTTTATGTAAAATCAGAATTAGAAGTAAATAGAAAATATCCAGATATATTGTTAATACCAAAGGAATATGAAAAAGGATATAATGCAGTATTAATAGAGTTTAAATATTTAAAAAAAGAAGAAGCAGGAAAATTGAAAGAAAAGCAAGAAGATGCTAGAAAACAAATAGAAGAGTATAGTGAATTAGAGGAAATAAAAAGTATAAAGAAGTTAAATAAATATGCAGTTGTAGCAGTAAATGATCAGGTATATGTTGATAAGATAGATTAAAAAAAGAATCAAATGAAGTTAACAAAAAGGTTACTTTATTTGATTCTTTTTATTCATTAGGAAACTTTCTGTAGATAGGCTTAAGTAAAAGCATACAATTTTTGTTAAAATTGGCATACGAATGATTTAATGTGCCAAATTCTACGTCCCTCTGGTTATAAATTGCTTAATCTCAAGAGAACAAGCATCACCAGTAAATTTAATGCAAAAAGAATTTTTAGCTAAATTCTTTACTTTACGGACAGTATCTGTTCCAAGTCTACCTTTTGAAGAATTTTTTAAAGCAAGTAAGTCATCATTAGGTAAACATGTTTGCTGAATACCATTGAAACTTAGGAAATTGGCTATAATAATTGAATCAATGACATCGTTTTTCTGCTTACGATTAGAATAAGCTCCTCTAAAAGATTTAATTTGATATGGGTTAAAAACAGAAACATTGAATCCTTTATCAGTAAGAGCAAAAAATAGAGAAAGCCAATAAGTTCCAGTAGTTTCCATAGCACAATAAATTTGAGATTGATCATATGATAAAAATGTAGATAGTGCTTTTAAAAATGTGGAATTTGAATATATAAATTCTAATAATAAAATAGAATTAAATTTACAAGAGCAAATTGAAGAATATATATGGTACATGGAGACTATAGATTAGATAAATATTTTGAAACTCATAATGAAATACAATTTTATTTCATGTAATTTTGTATAATTACATAAAACTGAGAAATCAATTTGTAGTAGAGAAATTTACTGATACATGCTGAAAACAGAGTTTGTATAGAAAATCACGAAATATAGATTTCCCTAATTAAAAAATCGATAAAACACTATAATATCAATTTTAAAACTTAAAATTAATGGCTTTATGTTTAAAAATCCGTAGAAATACTAAGTTTTTAAAAGATTTTATTAAGTATATCTTTTATGTAACTTTTGAAAAAAATGTTTACATTCTAAAATTTATGTAATATCATCAAATTATGGATAACTTATTATAAAGACTGTTGCTTAGAAAGTATTTTCTAATTTTGAAACTTTAAACATAAGATAAAACTTTTTAAAGTATTAAAGTTCAATAGAAAAAATAGCATCATGGAAATATACTTAGAAAGGGGGAATAGATGAATGAGGTAAGTAAAAAATTATTTATATTTGGAATGATATTTTTTCTTTTAATGAGTATATCCGGTATATATTCACTACAAAGTACTGTAGATAATAAATTATTTTCTACAAGTTTAGTAAATATAGAAGTAAAAGAATATACGCTAAATAGTGAAAATAAAAAAGTTCTTTACAATGATTCTAATAAAAATGTAATGCCTGGAGAAGAAATATCATTGATTTCCCAAATATGTAACTTTGGAGCAGATTGCTATATTAGAGCTAAGATTATAGTACATGATGATGAAAACAGTAATGATTTAGATTATATTAAGGGTATTTCAGATAATTGGAATTTATATGGAGATTACTACTACTATAATTCAATTTTAGAAAGTGGAAGTGAAGTTAAATTATTTGATACTGTAAAGGTTCCAAATGATATATCAAATGATATGCAAACAGAACAATTTTCTATTAAAGTTTTAGCTGAAGCAGTACAATCTCAAAACTTTAAACCTGACTACACATTAGAAGATCCATGGTATGGAATTGAAATTGAGGAATGTGTTAACAAATCTTATTCAATTGGAAATTCTGGCTTAGGTTTAACAGTAAAGTATGAAAATAATAGTAATCGAGATATTACTATTCCAGAAAGTCTTTTTGATGAATTAGGAAAGTTAATGCCAGGTAATAAATTTAAAGATTTAGTTGAAATAAAAAACAATACAAATAAAGAAATGGAATATATTCTTAGTATAACAAATAATGGACTAAATGAAAAAGAACAAGAATTGTTAAGTAAAGTAAAATTAAAAATAATAAATCATGATAATCAAACCATTTATGAAGGAGATTTATTAAAAAATTATACTATTTCACTAGGAAAATATCTTCCAAATGAAGACAAATATCTATCATTTGAAATATCGATACCAAGTGAATTAGATAATGAATATACACAAATGAATATTCATACTATATGGACTTTCTTATCAAAAGAAAATAAGAACAATATAGCAATAGGTTCTAGTGCATCAGGTGCAAGTTCTAAAGGTACAGAAAATTTGCCTAAAACAGGAGATTTTCAATTTGAATTGTCTATAATAATATTCTTTATTTCAAGTATTGGCTTAATTGTAGTATTATATTTAAGTCGAAAAGAAAAAAAGAATATATATAGAAATAAATAAACAAAGGAGGAAATTTATTATGAGTAGAAGAAAAACCATTTTAACTGCAATAGTTTTAATTTTAATTATGTTAATAGGAGGAATGTTAGCTTTTTTTACAGACAAAGCTGATACTAACACTAAAGTATTTAATTTAGGTAATGTAAAGATTGATTTTACAGAGGCAACTAAAACTGCTTTTGGAACTCCAATAAATAATATTACGCCTCAACAAGTGACACCATTAACAGCAAAATTGGAAAATAAAGGAGCAAATGATGCTTATATATTTGTAAAAATAGAAATGCCATATTCGAATGTTTCTATAAATGGAGCCGAAGCAGAAAAGAAGGATTTATTTACAACAGATATTTCATCAAACTGGAAAGAAATAGCAAAGAGTTCGGATTCAAAAGAGGATGAAGACAATCATTTATATACACATATATACGCTTATGTTGAAGATGGTGATAGCAGTAATCAATTAAAAAAATTACAAAAATATTCAGGTAGTGGAGAAGAATATTCAACAGCATCAATATTTAATGAAGTTACATTTGTAAATGCTACAAAACCTGAAGAAATATCTTCAAATTTTAGTAGTGGACTTAATATAAAGATTACTGGATATGCAATACAAGCAGATAATATTAACACAACAAATCCAGAAGATGCTTGGTCTTATCTTAAAACAAATTTAAAAGAACAATAATTAGCATAAGTTGAATAATAATTCAATAAAAGGCGTGGTACATATGAATAAAATAATAAACGTCATCAAAGTATTTTTAAATACTTTGATGACGGTAATTATAATAATAGGTGTAATTTTTATAGGATTATATTTAATAGGAATCCAACCTTATGTAGTAGAATCAGGATCAATGGAACCTGCTATTGAAGTAGGGAGTTTAAGTTTTATAAATAAAAGATTTAAATATGAAGATATAAAACCAAATGACATAATAGCATATGAAACAGATAATGGGATAAAAGTAACTCATAGAGCAATAGCAGTATATGATTATGGAATTGAAACTCAGGGAGATGCTAATGACTTGTCAGATGGAATTATTACAACAAAAGAAAATTATATTGGTAAAAATATATTCTCTATTCCTAAAGTTGGTTATTTTGTAAAAATGATTCAAACACCAAGAGGAAAAATTATATTAGGAACAATTATAACAGTACTATTAGTTGCAGGAATATTAGTTGGAGAACCTTCAAAAAAGAAAATAGAAAAATAATGTTTTTCAAGTATTCTTCTATAATGAAGATTACTTGAAAGCCATTAAAAAATCTTGAAAGAAGGGAGTGTAATTAATGAAAATAAAAGTAAATAAAAATGTAGATAAATTTAATATAAAAATTTGGATTTTATTAGTTTTAATAATTGTTTATACAATGATGATAAATATAGAAGGAATTCATGCTTTTTTTACTAATAAGACAATAACTTTAAAAAGTACGTTTCAATTGTCTTATCATACATTAAAATATTCATATTATGAGGTATCTGGTAATGGAGATGAAACTCAACTATTGCCGGAGAAAACTTCTGTAGTGTTTACAGGGACTCAAATAAATATAAGTAAAGATTCAGAAGATATAATGCCAGAAAATATACCAAAAGATAAAAATTATAATAAAATTATAGCAAAAAGTGATAAAATTGAAAAGGATATGGTATTATTAGAAGATCAAGTTCAAAAAAACTATACATTTATAATGCCAGATAACGATTGCGAAATTAAAGTATATTATTATTTAAATAAAGCTACGTATACAGTACATTTTGATTCTAATGGTGGAACAGGAGATATGGCTGATCAAGTCTTTAATATTGATGAGCAACAAAACTTGTCTTCAAATACCTTTTCAAAAACGGGTTATACTTTTACAGGTTGGAAATACAATGAAAAAACGTATAACGATGGACAATTAGTTAGTAATTTAACAACTAAAAATAATGAAACAATAACATTAATTGCACAGTGGAGAGAAAATACATATACAGTATATTTCCACTCTAATGATGGTAATAATAGTACTAAAACTCAGGAATTTAATTATACAGATTATAAACAATTGACTTCAAATACATTTAGTAGGTCACATTATACTTTTAATGGTTGGAATACAAATTCAAGTGGAGGTGGAAATTCTTATTCAAATAATGAGTATGTAACTAAACTAACTGCAACAGACAAAGGAAAGGTAGATTTATATGCACAATGGAGTGCAATAAAATCTTATACTTATACATTTTATTATAATTATTCATCGTCTGACAATAGTATTTATAGTTCCCCAACTTATTATGATGATGAAAATGTATATTTTCCTAATATTTCAAGAACAGGTTATACTTTTTTAGGATGGTCGTCAAGTAGAAGTGGAAGTGTTTCATATACAGGTGGCACAAGTGCTAAAGGTTCATCAGTTACTAGAACAACTTGGTATGCACGATGGAGTGAAAAATCATATACAGTATATTTTTATCCTAATGGTGGGTCTGGAAGTTCTACAAGTCAAAGTTTTATGTATTCAGATTATAAGGCATTGAAAAAAAATACTTTTACTAGGACAGGTTATGCATTTTTAGGATGGAGTAAAAGCTCTAGTGCTAGTAGTCCTTATTATGATGACGAAGAATATGTTAGTGGATTAGCAACATCAGGTTCTATAAGTTTATATGCAGTATGGGGGTTTGATTA
Organism: uncultured Clostridia bacterium; assembly: GCA_947630235.1. GTDB lineage: Bacteria > Bacillota > Clostridia > TANB77 > CAG-508 > Scatovivens. Next base: position 5,783 of record CANRGN010000053.1, on the reverse strand, counting down.
TGGATATAAAGTGAATGGATATGTTGCAAGTGATGGTGAGTCAAATTGGAGAGTATTTTATCGTGATTCAAGTAATACATATATAATATGTGATAATTTAAAAGCAGAAAGTATTGATTTATCTGGTTATTCAAATGGAGCAGATGTTAGTAGTGTTGGTAAAAGTTTAAATAGTAGGGTATCAAAGTTGTTTACATCTAGTAATACAAATCCTAATATAAAAGGAACGGCATGGTTAACTGATACAACTAGATGGACGAAGTGGAAAGATAAAAATAATAAGGCAACATATGCTATTGCAGGTCCACCTATGGAAATGCTACTAGACTCATGGAACGAAAAATGCAGTAGAAATGAAAAATCAAAAATCACAGTTGATGTAGGGGAAGAAGGCTATCGTAACACTTCTTCATTTAAAAACTTTATGCTATCAGAAGCATGTAATGGAGGAATTTATAGTTCTACTGAGTACGATTATTGGTTGTCATCTCCTAGTGATTATCATGATACTGATTGGAATAATGTGGCTGTTCCTAAAAATAGTCAGTTTTATTTAGATTGCAGATATGAGGCTCTTGCACATAGGAATGTTGCAGTTGCAAGGGCAAAAGAATGTAGAGTTAGACCATTTGTATGTATTCCTAACAGTACCTTTAATAGCACATATACCTTAGAAAAGGATTGGCTATATCCTGATGAAGATGTAATAGAGTTTTAAATGTTTTTAGTTTATTAAGATAATACATAAAAAATAACTGTATAAATTCAATATAATAATTATTGATTTTATACAGTTTTAATTTTATGAATATAGAAAGAAGTTAATGTGTATAAATTATTTATTATTATTATTATATAAATAATATGTAATATTTTGCTTATTGTATTATTTATGATACAATTTATGATGATAATAAAAGTATAAGAAATGTATTAATTGGAGATGCATGGCCTTATTCCAATAGTTCTTTGCTGTAAATTGTAAGATAGTAACATTTATTATTTTAATAATTGGAAAAGTGTTATGACTGATAAAGAAATTGAATTTATAAAAAAATAAATATAGATAAAGCAAAAAATAAAACTATTCTACCTATTATATTAATAACTATTAGTATATTAACATATGTTGTTTCACTTATGGTTGGAGAGTTTGACTTTGGTGTAATTTTAGAAATTGGTTCTTTAGTTTTTCTTATAAGTTCAAAAAATTATATGAAAAAATATGATCAAGCAAATGCAAAAAGCTATATTATATGTGCAATGATGCTTGTAGGATAGCTATTGTTTTATGATATTATAGGTTTTATTATTCTCTATTAAAGATTTTTTTGATATATTTTATTTAGTATATAATTATTTATTTGAAGAAATTTTTCTATTTTATATATGATAATATTATTATAAATTATAAATTAATTACAAAATATAGTTAAAATACAGTTCAGGAATTTTCAGGGAAAATTCTTGAATACAGTTGTTAAATATTGACAATTGACATAAAGCATGGTATAATAATAAGTAGGTGACATAGTTTAATTTATGCAAACTAATCAAATTGGGAATATAAAATACAAAAGATATCAATAAAATAATATACCAATGATAAGTTAATAATGTCCAAAAAGTAAATTTTGTATTTGATTTTTAATTATTGATAATAATTTTGTATTTTAAAATAGTACAGATTATATTGATAATTTTTTTTTATTTATTTAATAAAGTTATTTATAAATAAAATTATACAAACTTTGTACTAATTTTAAATGAAATTATTACAACAAAAGAAAATTATATTGGTAAAAATATATTCTCTATTCCTAAATCTTGAAAGAAGGGGGAGTATGGTTAATGAAAAATAAAGTAAATAAAAATGTAGATAAATTTAATATAAAAATTTGGATTTTATTAGTTTTAATAATTGTTAGTACAATGATGATAAATATAGAAGGAATTTATGCTTTTTTTACTAATAAGACAATAACTTTAAAAAGTTCGTTTCAATTGTCTTATCATACATTAAAATATTCATATTATGAGGTATCTGGTAATGGAGTTGCAACTTCGATATTGCAAGAAAAAACTTCTGTAATGTTTACAGGAACTCAAATAAATGTAAGTAAAGATTCAAAAGATATAATGCCAGAAGATATACCAAAAGATAAAAATTATAATAAAATTGTTGCAAAAATTGATGAAAATGAAATTGTATTATTAGGAGAACAAGCTCAAGAAAACTATACATTTAATATGCCAGATAACGATTGCGAAATTAAAATATATTATTATTTAAATACAGCTACTTATACAGTACATTTTGATTCTAATGGTGGAACAGGAAATATGGACGATCAAGTCTTCAATGTTGGTGAGAGCAAAAAATTATCTTCAAATAAATTTTCAAGAACGGGTTATACTTTTACAGGTTGGAAATACAATGGAACAACGTATAGTAATGAACAATTAGTTAGTGATTTAACAACTACAAATAATGGAAAAGTAACATTAACTGCGCAATGGAGCGAAAATTCATATACAGTATATTTTTATCCTAATGGTGGATCAGGAAGTTATAAAACTCAAAGTTTTAGGTATACAGAATCTAAAGCATTGTACTCAAATTCCTTTACAAAATCACATGCTACTTTTAAAAATTGGAATACAAAAAGTAATGGATCAGGTACAAGTTATTCAAATGGACAGTATGTAAGTCAATTAACAGCAGAAAATAATGGAACAGTAGATTTATATGCACAATGGAATTCAGTAGGTTATTTTACTTATAAATTTTATAATAATTATTCATCATCAGACAATGATTATACTAGTCAATCGTATTATGATGATGAATATGTATATTTTCCTACTCGTTCAAGAACAGGATATAATTTTTTAGGATGGTCAAGATATAGAACTGGAGGTAGTGTTGAATATGCAGGTAATTCAAGTGCTAAAGGTTCATCAGTTACTGCTACAAGTTGGTATGCACAATGGAGTGAGAATTTATATAGTGTATACGATTCGAATAATAAGTTGGTTGCAGAATATACAAACCTAAAAGAGGCATTTTCTAATGCTTCATCGGGTAGCACGATAAAGCCAAAGAAAAGTACAAATGAAGTAGTGGATGCCACTGTAGGAAAAAATTTAACTCTAGATCTAAATGGATATACAATAACATTTAGTAGTAGCAAGATAACAAATAATTCAACATTAACGATAAAGGGAAATGGAACATTAACTACATCATCTTCAGTTAATTTGATAAATAATAATGGAACATTAAATTTGCAACATACAGGAACAATAAGTAATACTAACACAGGATCCTATTATACAATAACTGGATCAGGAGGTGTAAATATGACAGGTACTGGAACTGTTTCAGCAAATGGTTCGGGGGCTGCTATAAAGTGCACTGGAGCAAGCAAAGATGTTATAGTAAAGGATGGTAAAGTAAAAAATACTGGAACGAATGCGATAGAAATTACTGGTTCAGATACAGAAATATATATAGGAGTTTCTGAAGGTACTTCAAAAACTACTCCAGAAATTACAGGAAGACTCTATGGAAGTAATTCTGGAGTGGGAGAAATAAGAGTATATTGTGGAAAAGTAACTGGAACTAAAGCTGGTGCAATATATTCAAAAGGAAAGATGATAAGAATAAACCATGGTAAAATTTCTATAGGTTCGAATCCAACGGAATCTAATAAATATACGGTTTCAGCAGATAATGATAATACACAAATTGTAATAACAGGCGGAGAAGTAACAAATGATAAAACTAATGCAGTAGTAAGTACTTCTCCAGGAATAGTAAAAGTTTATGGAGATCCAACAATAACTTCTACAGCAACTACTACAACATCATCATATGCAATAAGCAATGAGGGAACGACAGAGATTAATGGTACTCCAATAATAACAGGACACAGATGCGGAGTATATGTAGGTAAAGGAACAGCAACAATAACTGGAGGAACAATAGACGCACCATATTGGAATGATGGAGTAGGAGTTTGGGTAACATCTGGTGGAACTCTAACATTAGGAGAGGATAATAATTCCGTAAATACATCAGTACCAAATATATCTGGAGGAGCATTTGGAATTACTATAGGTGAAACTTTAAATTTCTATGATGGAAGAATAGAAGGAAGATCAGAAGGAGCAGCATCAGCAATACATGTGTCTACGAGTGTTGCATCACCGAATTCTGTTGTTATTAAAACACCATCAGGATATACATATACTACAACGAAATCAACAACTGAAGATAGGGAAACGACAATATTAACAAGGTCAAAGTAGACAAAGGGACGTAGCAAATGTCTGAAATAGTAAGATAACATAAAAAGAGTATCTCAAGAAGCAATTAAAAACTTAAAAAAATGGAGATACAATCAAATTATTACAAGATAATTAACAGAAGGGCTTAAACTTAAAATAGAACAAGATAAAACAAACAGCAAATTGACGGTAAAACGTGATAAATTAAAAATAAATATAGGGGGCAAGACATGATTGAAAAATTGTGTTTTGTCCTATTTTTTTATTCAAAAATATTTTTTTTCTAGTGTTTCTACTAAAGTTTTCAAAAATAAAAAACGGTGTGTAAAAAATGAAAAAGGGTTATAATGTTGTAAAAACATATACAGGTATACAAGATGTAAAAAAAGGATATAATATAGCTCAAATGTTAATTATATTAATAATTTCAGTAGGAACGATTGTAATGGTAATAAAATTAAAATATAAAAATAAATAATTTAATATTTTTATAAAATCTTATTTCCATAACAAAATTGCAGAAAAATTATATAGAATAAAATTTAAAATAAAAGAAAAATTGAAATTCGAAAATATAGAATTTTGATTTTTCTTTTTTATAGAAAAATGTTAAAAAGCAAAAACTGAATTTCAGAACAAAAAAAGAATTATGATTTGAAAATATAAAATTACAATTCTTTTTTTTTAGAAAAACAAAAACAAAATCCAAATTTTAAAACGAAAAATGATTATGATTTGAAAAAATAGAATTGTTTTCCCTCTTATACAAAAAAGCAAAACCAGAAATTTGAAACAAAAAAAGTAATTAAAATTCGAAAATACGAAATCACAACCTGCTTTTTAAAGAAAAAATACTAAAAATAGGATTCGAAATTTTAAATTGAAAAGTGGCTGTAATTTGAAAATACAGAACCACAATTCTTTTTTTGTAGATAAAAATGCAAGAAATTAAATTTAAATTTTAGAATAAAAAAGAATCATGATTTGAAAATATAAAATCACAATTCTTTTTTGTTAGGTAAAAATACAAAAAAAAGAATCCAAATTTTGGAACAAAAAAGAATTGTAGTTTGAAAATATAAAATTACAGTTCTTTTTTGCAGGAAAAAATACCAAAAATAAAATTCGAATTTTAAAATAAAAAAGAACTATGATTCGAAAAAACAGAATCAGAATGCTTTTTTACTGAAAAAATTATACAGAATAAATTTCAAAATTAAAAATAAAGAAGAACCATAATTTGGAAATATAGAATCACAGTTCTCCTTTTTATAGAAAAAATACAAAAAATGAAATCCAAAATTTGAAATGAGAAAGAATTACTGTTTGAAAATGTAAAATTATTACTCTTTTTTTATTACTTTTTCAAATTTAAATTCAAACAATTTCAAAATTTCAAATTTCTAAACTTGGATATCATTTTTTATTTTATTTATTTCATCTTGTTTAGCTTGCTCTGCTGGAACATAATATCCTTTTGATTCAGCTAA
>CANRGN010000052.1 GCA_947630235.1 uncultured Clostridia bacterium | reverse complement strand
CCGCCGTATGCCGAACGGCACGTACGGTGGTGTGAGAGGACGAAATATCAATTAATGATATTTCTCCTACTCGATTTGGAAAGGAGAATTTTAATGACTAAAAATGTTGAAGAATTACCCTATCCAATAAAAGCTAGCAAAGAAATTACTTTTATTTTTTATAATTATAATAACATAGATAAATTAATAGAAGATAGAAGAAATACAATAATAGAAAAAATGAATGGTAGCACAGCTGCCTGGCTAAAAGCATTGAAACAAGATTCAAATTCATTTGAAGATATTATTGTTAGACTAGATGAAGATAGTGTAATAAATAGATTAAAACATTGGAAGACTTTTTTACTTTCTTTCTTTAACATACTAAAGAATTATAAAGAAACAATTTACTATGAATTGATTGAATTAAAATACTTTAAATATTTAGAGAATGAGGAAATAATGAAAAATTATTAAGTTGGGCTAAAGTAGAAAAAAGAATTAAAGAACTTATAATGTATGATAGATATTTAACTATTGATGAAGTAGATAAATATCTAGAATGGGAAAAAAATGAATATGAAAATCAAAAATGGATAGAAGAAAAAAAACAAGATAAAAAACCTCTTCAAGAAAGAATAAATTATCATATTAATAATAATCAATTAGGAGAGGGTACTCCTAAACAAAAAGTATTGAGAAATATAGAAGCTATAAAGCTTTTAAACAAATTAGAAAATGACAGTTTTATATACGAAACCTAAAAATAGTGTTTATAGTTTATTATTTGCAGTAATATTAGTAATAGTATATAGTTTAAGACTTAATGAAATCAAAAATTTATAAAAAAATATATTTAATTGGAAGCTACTTTAAATCTATCAAAAACAACAGGAGAGAGCATAGGGAGATAGATCAAAAGTAGTAAAAAAAGAAATATACAACTTTGCACAAAATGTAGATTATTCGGCAATGTTAACATAATTTTTTTTTAATATAGGCATTTAAGATGTCTATTTTTTTTATTAATTTTGAAAGGAGATTTTTTAAAATGTACGTTATTTTTAATGCAGAATTTAGAGGAGTAGAACAAAAGATAAGTCAAAAGACAAGTAATCCTTATTTATTATTTCATATGGAAGATGAAAATTCTAAAAGTTTTGACATTACATCTAAAGATTTGACTTTAGTAAATGGGTTAAAGAAAGGGGACTTTGTTTCTTGTAAAGCTCTTTTAAATATTTCTAAATTTACAATTTTTGAATTAATTTCCATTCAAAAGAAATAAACTATTACAAAATGTTCCCTAATTTTTAGAAAGGAGGAATTTTATATGTTAAGTGAAGTTGTAACAAGTGCTATGGTTTCTGGTGTATTAGATGAAATTGTTGGTCTTTTACCTGTTATAATTCCAGCTAGTATATCTTTTATAGCTGTTAGAAAAGGTTTAAGTTTCTTAATTTCTTCTTTAAGAAGTGCTTAGTTTAAAGGCTGGGACTATCCCAGCTTTTTTTTAAAAGAAAGGTATATTATGAGAAAAAAAGTTATTTTATTAGTTCTTTTTGTTTTTATTATTTTATTAAATAGTTGTGTTTATGCTACTAATAATATAGAAAATGTTATTATAGATGATTCTATTTATAATAATGTAGTTTCTTCAGAAATAGAAAGTAATATTACTGAAAATGCTGAAACTTTATCTAATACTACGTCTTATGATTTTAATGTAATAAATGAAAATTTAATAAAAATAGATAAAGATATTCAATTTATTATTTCTTTTTTCTGTTTATTAGCTGTTCTTATTTTATTTATTTTACTTTATAAATTTTTTAGTTGGTTTTTTCCAATATAATCTTTTTGAAAGGAGTTTTTTATGAAAAATAGAAAAATATTGTTTACTTTTATTTTTATATTTTTTTTCTTTGTTTTATTATTTTGTAATAAAACTTATGCTTATACTTTTGATGACTTAAAAAATATGACTAAAGATGAAATTGTAAATAATAATGTATTTTTTGATGATTATTTTTATATTCAATCTGAATATGAAAATTATTTTATTTATGAAAATACATATGGTCCTAGTTATGGTGCTGTTATGTTTAATGATTCTTTAAATTATGAATTTTATTATGATTCTTATTTTTTTATTGGTTCTGGTAATTATTGTTATGTTTCTCTAAATGATGATTATACTATAGAAAGTCTTGGACCTTCTGGTTATCAACTTTTTGAATCTGCTGGAGGTCTTGTTGTGAAGGAATCTACAGTTGATATTCCATATAAAGATGGTGAACATGATGGTGAAGTTTTTTTTCAAAAACGGTGCGGTAAAAATGACCCAAGTACTGGCACCGATAGTGAAGGAACAGAAGAGAATGGGGAATCTGGAAAAGATACTGAAAGAAGTGATTTCTTTAGTTCCGTTGGTAATTGGTTTAATAGTCTCTTATCTGGGATTACGCAAGGCTTTGAGAATGTTATTTCAACGTTTACGAGCCTCTTAGATTTTTTAAATCCTTTTAGCAATAATTTTATTTTAAGTGGTGTATTAGATTTCTTAGGAAATATTTTAAGTTATTTAAACCCTTTTAGTGATAGTTTTATTTTAAATGGTGTTTTAAGTTATTTAAATCCTTTTAGTGATAATTTTATTTTAAGTGGTGTATTAGATTTTTTAGGAAATATTTTAAGTTATTTAAACCCTTTTAGTGAAAATTTTATTTTAAAAACTATTATAGAATTTCTTATTAATATTTTAGATTATTTAAATCCTTTTTCAGATAACTTTTTAGGGAAAAAAATTGTTGAATTGATTAAAGAAGTTTTAATTTTTATTTTTGTTCCTGGTGAAGATGAAATAAATAATTTAATTGGTACTGTTACAGATAGATTTTCTTTTATTGATACTATTAAAAATAATATAAATGATTTGAAAGCTAGCCTTAACGATTCATCTTATAATACTGTATTATCTTTTAATGTTTCTATTCCATATTTTCATGGTTCTGTTAATGTTATTGATTTAAGGTGGTTATCTAATTATAAATCTTATACAGACCCAATTTTTACAGGATTCTTTTATTTAATGTTTTTATGGAGATTATTTATTAAAGTTCCTAATATTATAAAAGGTTCTTCTGGTGATGTAAATTTTAAAGATAGGGGGGAAGATTAATTGATATTTAATTTAATTATAAAAATTTTATCTAATGTTCTAAGTTTATTACTTTTACCTTTGGAAATTATTGATATAGGTATTGATTTTATGTCTTCTTTTTCTTTTATTAGAGATTTTTTCAGAATAGCATATTTTATTTTACCTATAAATAATTTAAAACCTCTTATTTTTTTAATAATTACTATAAATATTTTTAAAATTGCTATTTCTTTAATCAAAACAATATGGGATTTATTACCTATTTTATAAGGAGGTTTATTTATGTATAAATTAAATATTATTTTATTAATCATTTTATTCTTTTCTTTAGGTATTATTATTTATGATTGCATAGAAGAATATAAAGATTATAAAATTTGTAAAAAATTATATAAATTTATAGATGATGAGGTTGATGAATAATGGAGTTTACTATTAGTTTATTTATTGCTTTTTGGCAAATTTTAAAATATCCTATATATTTTATATTATTTTTTCTTACAATAATCTTCATTTTTATGGCTTTCTTTTTTGTGTTGAATCTTCTGAAAGGCAATCGCCTTCAGAAGGGGCAACACAAAAAAGTAGCTAAACATGGATTTTTAAGAAAAATATTTATAGATTTTCCAAAACAATATATTGATGATTTTTTCGCCCGTAACCCCGAAGCTTTTCGTTATAAAGGTTTGATTATCTTCGAGGGTATTCAAGGAAGCGGAAAAACTTCTTCTATGATTCGTTTTACTTTAGATATGCAAGAAGAATATCCTAAATCAAAATGTATTACTAATTTAGCATATAAATATGAAAATGACTCATTAGATGATTGGAGAAAATTAACTGAATATAAAAATGGTATTTATGGTGTAATTGCTGTATTAGATGAACTTCAAAATTGGTTTTCTTCGAATCAGTCAAAAAACTTTCCTCCAGAAATGCTAGAGGTTGTAACTCAAAATAGAAAAAACAGAAGAATTATTTTAGGAACTGCTCAAAACTTTTATATGTTAGCAAAACCTATACGTACCCAAACTAGCGAAGTTAGAAGATGTAAAACATTTTTTGGTTGTTTTACTTTAGTTCATAGAGTTAGACCTATTTTAGATATTTCTGGTGATGTTAAAGAATGGAAAAATTTAGGTTGGTATTTTTACATTCATGATAAAAAATTAAGAGAAAGCTATGATACATATAAAGTTATAGAGTCTTTATCTAAATCTGGTTTTAAAGATAAAATAGAATTATCTGTTGATTAGTTTTATTTTCTTTAATTATATTTTTACATTTAAAAAAAATTATTTTTATAATATATAAGGAGTGATTATATTGATCGATTTTATTTTAAGAATTCCACTTGATGAAAGTAAATTCGATGATGATAAAACTGAAGAATTAGAATTATTTTTAAATAAATTTTTTTCTGATTCTTATAAATGTTCTTTTGTATATGATGATGATGGTGCTTTTTGTCTTGAAATTTTAAAGATTTCGTAAAATATTATTGTATATGAGCGTATTTATATTTTGTCAATAAACGTGAAATAAATGCGTAGTGATAACGTAGCTTTTATGTCGCGAAAGTTATTGATAAAATATAAATACATATTATACTTTGGTTTTGGGTTTTTTGAAACACAAGTGAAGAAAAACCCCTTAATTGATACATAATATTTTTTATATTTTCCTGGAGGGTTCTTAGTAACACCCTCCGAACGTCCGAATTTTCGGAATTTATTTAAGGAGAAATTACATGATAGACACAATTAAAATATATACTGAGATAGATTCTAATATATATAATCAAATATATAATAAATCTATTATTAAAACATCTTTCAATAAAGGCTCTGGAGAGATATTCTATGAAATTGTAAATGACCACTTAGACGGCTCTTATGATTCAAAATTATCTGTTCGCGTTGGTTGTGGCTCAAAATATCAATTTACCGATAAAGGTTATTTTATTGAAATAGAAGGTTCATATCATAAAATTATGCTTGGTTATAATAGCCACAATGGTTTTTATAATCTTCAAAAAATTTGCTCGAATTTAATACAACTTGTTAGCAATGCTTATAATATTATTTTACCTAATTTGTGTAATTGGTATTTACAACGAGTTGATGTTGCTATTTGTTTTGATTTGAAAAATCAAGACAATGTTAAAAGCTATATAAATAGTTTGTCTCGTTGTCGATATCCTCGTAGGAACGCAAAATTTTTTTATGATGAATCAATATATCTTTCTGGAACATCTAGTACATTAAAAATTTATAATAAGCTTCTTGAATTTAAAAAACATGATTTGAAAAAATTTCTTAATACTGATTTCAATTTATTTAATTATTTGGATACAATTCAAGGTTTTGTTAGGTTTGAATGTGAAATTAAGAAAAAATTATTACGAAAGTTAAAAAATGAAAAACATATAAAAATTATAGATATAAATTATAATGATTTAAAAAATATTTGGAGTGATGAGTTTATGAAAGTTATAAAATTTGTAAAGAATGATTTAGAAATAGTTAGAGATAGGGAAGATGTATTGAAAAGATTAAATGAATTATTTAAACCTTGTGTTGCTACTAGATTATTTAATTTTTATTGTTCTATAAAATTAAACGGAGAATCTGTATTAAGAAATCAAATTTCAAAATCTACATTTTATGATTATATTAAAAAACTTAAAGATTCAAAAATTGATTTTTCACAAAGTTATAGGGTAGAAGAAGTTGAAGAAATTTTCTATTTTAATCCTTTTGAATTTCAAGAAGTAGTATAAGAGGCTTAAAGCCTCTTATAAATTTTCTATTATTCTTTTTTTCAATGTATCTTTATAATATGTCTTATATACTGGATATCTTAATAAATTTATTCCAACTTTTTTAAATAAATTATTTATAAATAGATCTCTTTTAATTCTATCTTTTCTTTTATGTGTTGAATCATCTAATTCTATTGCTAATAGTATTTTTGTAGTTTTTTTATCAACTATTACAAAATCAATTGTTTTTCTTGATATTTTATTAAAAGCATAATAATTATTACTTTCTATTAATTCATATACAGCAACTTGACTAAGTAATTGTAAATTCAATTCGTTTGTTATTTCAATTAATACTTTATAAAATTTTAATTCATTATTAGTTAATATTTTTTCTTTCTTAGTATACTTTATATTTTTTTTAAATAAAATAAAAAAAATATAAATCATTGATATTATTATAAATATGTATATATACATTTTTATCACCTTTTTCTTTTGTTTTTATATATTTCATTATATCATAATTTACATAATTTGACAAGTTTACATAAATGTAATATAATTTGAATAGGGGGTGATAGCTTGAAAGAATATTGTATTTATAATATCTGGAATGGTGGTACACCTTTTATAACAAAATCTTATAATACATTCCAGGAAGCTTATAATAGTTTAATGATTATGATTGAACTTGAAGAAAAAAGAAATCGTATATATTTTGTAGATAATGATTTTTTTTCAAATAAGTATTTACCAAATTTATCAAATTGTAAAATATTTTCTATAAGATATAGAGAAGTTTCTGAATGGAGAAGAATGGATGATATTAAACAACAAAAGAACAATTCTAAAATTTTTTATTTTAATTCTATTGACTTTAAAAGGGAAGTATGATAAAAGATAAATATATATTAAATGTCTATTTTTTTAAAATTATACAACTTTGCACAAAATGTAAATTTTGTGCAAAAAGGAATAGGAGTAAAAATATAGATACCTCAATTTAGTATCCTTTCTAAAAATTCGCTATTCCTTTGATACAGCTACTTTTAAGTCATATAACTATTAGCTTTTTTATAAAAACTCTTTATTTTTGATCCTGGTAATTCATTATTTATTATTCATATTATAAATTTTATACCTTTTTATATAATATTGTTTTTTTAAATTCTCTTATAATATTTCCAAATTTTTCACATCTTTATATTAGTTTATATTTTTTAGACATATAACTTGTTTACTTTTATAAAAAAATGCCTAAAAATCGATTTTAGAGCTTCACTCGAAAATAGCCTTATTTTTTAGACAACAAGTTATATTAAGAAAAAATAAAAACGGCTTAAAATCGATTCTCGTGCATCGCTTTTTTAGTGTATTTTTAGCTAAACAACAGTTATAGCAATTATTATAAGATTTATATAAATTTCAATATAATAAAAAAATAATATAAAAATTTATATAAAGTTCATATAGATAAATATAATCAATCTATAAATTGAATTATAGAAATTAAATTATGAAGATTTAGTTATCAAAATTATAAATCAAACTATAAATCGATTTTAACTTATTAGTTTAATATTAAAATGTCTAAAAAACGATTTTCAGCATAAATAAATATTAATAAATATATAATAAATTAAAATTGGATTATAAAAAAATTGCAAACAACAAATGTTCGGTTTTTTGTTTTTGATTTTTATAAAATTATAATTTTTGCACAAAATAAATTTTAAATTTATTAATTTTGAATTATATTTTTCTTTAAAAAATTTTTTTAATTCTATCTTGATTTTTATTTTTTAAAATTATTTTTTTATTTAATTTTTAAATTTATATAATTTTGAAATTCGCTACTCTTCCCTACTCTACCATTTTTTTTAGTAAAACAAATTTATCCAACATTTATTTCTTTATTAGTTGATATGATATTTATAATATTATCTCTCATCATATTTTTACCAATAGTTTGCCTTTTTTGATGTTCTTCTGCTTTACCATTAACTTGTTCTGCAAGGCTTGATAAAACTTGTTCATAAGTATATTTAAGCATTGCTAATTTTTCTTGTTTTGTTTCTTCAGAAAATTCAATTATATTAATTTCTGGTGAACCCACATTTGTTCTTTCTTTGGATATTTGTCTTATAAGCCCATATAATTGTTTTGCTTCTTGCTCACTTTAATCATCATAATAAATTTTTACAAAAATCATATTCTTCTCTTAACTTTTTATTGATGTTACTTTTAATTTTTATACTGTTAATCCAATAAAATCTATCAACAAACCTGAAATACAAGCAAAAACTATAACATAAGCTAAATAAATTATAAAATTCTTAATACCTAATACGATTTTTAATGCTCCTAAATTAGTTACTTTTGTTCCAGGTCCAGTAATCATAAATGCTGTTCCTGCTCCCATACTCATTCCTGAATGTAACCATTCTTGTAAAAGTGGTATTGTTCCTCCTCCACACACATAAACAGGAACACCTATTGTTGCAGCCATTAATACTCCAAATCCTTTATTGCTAAATAAACTTGCAAATCCTTCTTGTGGTATATAGGTATATACATTTGAAATAATACTGTAATCACAATTCCAATTAAAAAGTATAAACCTGTAGCTTTTATATTTCTTCCTATATTTTTTCCACCAATACCTCTTGAAAACCAATTCCATAAGCCATTACTTATTCTCATACTATCATGTGTTTTTGTTGTATATGTTTCATTTCCTACACTCACTAATTCGTCTGGCTCGTAGTTTTTTAAATAAGTTAAAGCATCCATTTTTTTTATTTCTGCAACTATTTCTCGTGGTATATAAGACATAATTATCGCCTCCTTTTATGGATTTTTGGCACAAAAAAAGCCAGAATTATTATGCTATTTTTGCACAAATAATTCTGGTTAATCTTTAATTTATTAAATCAATTCTCATTAAATTTTGTATTATATTTTTCTTCACATTCCTTACAGATAGTAAAATTGTTGTCTAAAATATTTTCTTTCTTTCCAGTAACTTCTTGAATAAATTTCGTTTGTATTCCTTTTAATTTTTCACATTTTTTCTTTTCATCATATACCAAATGAAAACTATTATCCTTTATGTTCAAATAATAATTTTTATATTGTTTTCTTTTGGATGAAACATTAGATTTATCTTGAAGTTTATTCAAATTATTATTATTTTTAATTAATATATTTTCAATTTTTCTATTACTACCATCAAAGTAGTTAATCTTATGATTTTTTTGAATGTTATAACAAAATTTACAGCCATATACTTTTTCTTTATTATCAACAGATTCATATTCAAACAAGACTCCGAATGGTACAATGTCTTTTTTAAACATATATAATGGAGTAACTTTATATAAAATCTTTCTATTATTTTGTTCTATTATATTTACAATATCATTTTCTATTTTCTTCATAGCTCCATTATTTAAATCTTCTGTTCCTATAAAAATATTATTGAAATTCGAAAATTTTGCTGATAAATGATAGCCAATAATATGACACTTTTGAAAAATCCCAATGTTATTATCATTGTTTTTACCTACTAATTTTTCAAAATTAATTGGATTTGGATATTCTATATTTTTACTATAATATTTAGATATTGTTTTCTCACTTAAAACAGCTATAGCTTTTCCACTTTTTCCAAATTTATTTGAATCAGTATATTGTGGTTTTCCTTCTTTGACTTCATAATCTTTCTTAATAATTGTAAATGGAATATTATTATTAACTTCTATTGCATCAAATTTTGTTTCAAACTCTTTATCATTAATAAGATTTTTCAATTTATTTTTTTACATTTTTGAATCTTCTATTATTATTATATCTTCCTACCTAAATAACTATATATTGATTTTCCAATAACCATTTTTATCTGCCCCAATTCTTTCTAACAAACCTTTTTCTTTTAATTTGCTGGTATTTCTTTTTATAGTCATAGTAGTTACTTTTAATTTTTTAGCTAATTGTTCTTGAGTTATATTTGGATTTTCCTTTAAACTTTTTAATATTTTTTGCTCTGTTAGATTTAATTTTACAGTAACATTTGCAGTAACATTTACAGTAACATTTGCAGTAACATTTGCAGTAACATTATTTTCTTGTCTATTCAATGGAATTTCCGTCCTAAAAACATCTCCTTCTATTAATTTTGGAATTCCTCCAGAATATTCTCTTGTATATTTTAATAATTTTATCATTCCTGATCCTAATTCATCTGCAAGACCTATTTCACGAAATACCATTGCTATTTTAGGATTTTTAGGTTTTGGACTATAATTTTTTACTTGTAGTATATCTCCTATCATTCTAGCTTTATTTGCATTTTCTGTTTTCATTGACTCTTTCTCTATTATTAATCTAGCATAAAATGGTTCTACAAACTCTCGGTGAATTAATAAATTTACACAAATTTCACGACCTATAACATTTCTTATATCGATTCGTCTATCATTTTCCAAATAAAATCTATCATCCAAATGTTTAACAATAAATGCCATTAATCTATCATAGCTTTCAATTAAATTTGTAGTTATAATATCTCTATCATCATATCTATCAACATCATATACTCTATATAACGCATCTGTTCTATGATGTGGAAGAATAGACAATATTGTAGTATCTTTTCCAAATAATAATATTGCTGCTAATGTAAGTCCTTCTTTTCCAGTAGTATAATCTTTATCATATAACTGCAAACTTCTTAATATTTCTTCTGGTGTCATATTCATCCATGGATGTTTACCTTTTCCATTTAAATGATAATTTTCTATTGCCATTTGCTTGACTCTTTCAATTACATCAATTCTTAAATCTTCCATAGTTGCATAAGGATATATTCTATTTTCTGAATAATCTGCCTGTTTTCTTAAATATATACTTTCAATTAAACTCTCATTATTGATTTCATAATCTCCATCTTCATTTCTATCAAATATTTTTCCACCTGTTTTATGAACTGTTGAACTTTGAGGAATATATAAAACTAATATTATTTTATCATTATACTCATATTCTTGCATTCCAACATATATTGTTGGAGATATTTTTTGAGGATTGTTGCATAAATTCGTAAAGTCCTTTTTAATTTTTGTTATGGCATCTTTTTTAACTCCAATAATCGTTTTATCATCTTTAACACCTAAAAAAATATATCCTCCGTTTCTGTTAAGCATCCCGCAAATAGATTCAAATAATGTTTTAGGTAAATCTGTTGTTGCTTCCTTAAACTCGATTGTATATGTTTCTCCCATATCTATTATTTTTAATAAATTTTCTGGTATTTTTTCTGCCATATAATCATCCTCCAAATTAAAATTATTTTTATTGTACCATATTAAATTATTTTTTTCACTAAAATATTATAATTTATATAATTATTTTTTACAAATTAAAATTATATATTTTTTTATATTCCAAAGATTTGAACCTAACATTTCTTTTATAAAGCACATACTTTTGTAAATTAAAGTATTTTCTAAATTTTCAGCATTATCTTCTACAAATTTTCTTTTATTATCTGCTATTTCTTTACTTTTTCAACTTTTGTTATTTCTTCTGTTTTTCCATACATACTAATATATATACTTTTTAGTCTTTCTCATATTGTTTGGTATATATCATTTAAACCTTGATTTTTAAATAAATCATTTACTGTATATTCTATTTTTTTTCATCTTTTCCTCCTACAATGACTTTCTGGTTCTTACATAAATTTTTTATATTTCTACTGCCTCTATTGTCAATATTTCATTGTATAAACTTATTGCTTTTAAATTTGATTTCATTTCTTTTTGTGTAAATTCTTCAATTTTATTTTAGACTTATTTTTAATTATTTCTTCTTGTATCTGTTTTTTTAGTAATACTGCATCAATAAATCCAGCCTTATAATATGGTTTATACCAAAAACACAATTCTTCCATTACTTTCAATTCATAATTATTAATTTTATTAAATAATTCTTGCATATTTTTTTCATCTTTTATAAATTTCTTTACGAAATTTACTAATTCATCTTCTGCTTTTTCTATTTTTTCTCTATTCTTTGACTTTCCATATTTAGATATATAATTTTTTTCTACCTCTCCTTCTCTGATTTCATATAATTGATCTAATATTTTAAGTTTATTATTTTCTTCCATACATTTTCCTCCTTATTACCATTCTGTCGGTATTGTATATTTTTTATTTTTGAAAGTCAACAATGTGTCGGTAATATTTAAAATTATAATTTGTTATACTAATTTTGAAAGGAGAATATGCTATGGACTTACCACAAGCTGTTAAATCAAGAATTATATATCTATGCAAAAAGAAAAATATTTCTATCAACAAACTTGCTACTTTATCTGGAATGAATCAATCAACAGTTAACAGTTTAGTTGATGGTACAAGTCAAAATCCAAAATTGCTTACAATTATTCGCATATGTTTTGGTTTTGATATAACTTTAAAAGAATTTTTTGATGACCCAATTTTTGATAATATAGATGATGACTAACATTTTATATGCTAGTCTCTTTTATTTTCATAAATCTCTATTTTTCCATCTTCGTTTATATATCTTCGGTAAATTTTCAATTACATCTTACATTTGTTTTATACTATAACATTTTGGAAAATAAGGTTCATTGTCATTTTATTATCATCAACTATTTTTATTCTCATCACCTTTGCAATTCCATAATTTGTTTTTGTACTTTTTCCTATTTTACAAGATTTTCATTTTTTTCAATATCTTCATCCTCGTTGGAAGTATCTAATACTTGTTTTTCCTTTTCATTTATATTTAAAGAGATATTAAGTTTATCAAGTTCTTGCAGTTTTTCTTTTAGCTCGCCCTCTTTCAAAAATGGCTTTTTAACTTCTTCTTTTGCAACTTCTAACTGTTTTTTTATATCTTCAATTTCTTGTTTATAATCATTTATATAAGAATCAAAATCACTAAAACTATTATCAATTCTTCTTATATTTCCGTAAACATCACTTCCTAAATGAATTTCTCTATTAGTTTTATTTCTAAT
>CANRGN010000051.1 GCA_947630235.1 uncultured Clostridia bacterium | reverse complement strand
GTATTTGTTGGAGCAATATTACTATAGTCATTTGATTCTACCACCTTATTTTCTTCTGTAATTTCTGGAATTGCTGGAGCTTGTGATATTTGTATTTCTTCTTTCTTAATTTTCTTATAATAGTATTTTACAATTATATCTTTTTCTGCCATTTTTCCTTTTGCATTTTTTGGTAGCTTGTCTTTTACTAATTCATATCCTTCTATATCTTTTGCTTGAGACTCATAATCTGTATTTAAATATCCATTTATTATATCTTCTTCTGATATTTCCTCATCTGTTTCTTCATCTAGATATTTAATAATTACTTTTCCTGGAATTCTCTCAAATTCTACTAATATATTCTTATCTTCTTGCATATTTTCAAATATTGGTAATTCAATGCTACCATCTTCTCTTAGTAAATCTTTTATATTGATTCTTACATTATTTATTATAAGTCTTGCAATTCTATATCCTTCTTCTGGCTTCATTAAAATTGTTTTAGTACTATTTGCTCCTCTTGCTACTAATTCCAATGGAGCTAAATCTTCTCCAAAAATTGTTCCTCCTTTTACATTTATTTGGTTTCCAGAAGCATCATACTCTTCATGTTCTATTACATCTGTTGTTACTTTGAATTGTTTTTTATACCAATATGTTACTATTATATCCTCTTCTGTCATTTTTCCTTTACTGTTAGTTGGCTCTGGTTCTGCTGGAATATAGCTTTCTACATCAACTCTTGGTTCATCATATTCTGTATCTATAATTCCATTTATAACCTTATCTTCTAAAATACTTTCTTTAGTATCAACATCTTTATATTCAACAGTTACTTTTGTTGGAATTTTTTCAAATTCTACTTGTACATGAATATCTTTATCTACACTTTCAAATAAATCTAATGTTAAGCTCTTATCTTCTGCTACTTTTGTAATAGTAATTTCTTCTCCATTTATTAATACTCTCTTAATTCTATAAGTAGGTTCTGGTATCATCTTTATTTCTTTTGTTGAATCATCAAATTTTAATACTGTTTCATAAGGGCTTTCATTTTCTCCTGAAATACTTCCTCCTTTTACGCTAACTATATTTCCAGCTACATCTAATTCATTGTGTGGAATTACTTCTGTTGTTATTTTTTGAGTAAGTCTTCTGTAATAATAGTAAATATTTTTAACTTCATCTGTAATATCTCCACTAGGCTCACCTGATACTGATACTACTTCATACATAACTTCTGAACCATCAAATGCTTTACTTGCATATTTTTCGCCTATCAAATCTGTTTTTTCTTCATCTTCACATATTGTTCCATCTAATAAAACTACTCTAACAGGTTGTGTTTCAAATTCTTCACCAGTGTTTTCCATATAATGATGTATAATTACAGTTCCTTTAATTGGTGCAAGTTTAACAATAATCTCCTTATTTTCCACAACATCATGGAAACCTGTTAATGTCATACTTCCATCTTCATTTTGAACACATGAAATCTCAGCCTCTTCTACAGCACCCTCACCATATATAATTGTTGTTGTAACTTCTCCATCATCATTTGTACTATTTAATGTAACTTTTTCAATAATATAACCTTCATCCGGAGTTATTACTATATCTTTTGAACTATCATTACCACGAACTACAACTTCATATTGCTCATCATCTTTTCCAGATATAGTTCCACCTTCTACCATCAATTCTTCTCTCTCATTTGTCAATTCATTCGTTCTAGATTCACTATGTGCCTCAACTTTTGTTTTTATACTATATTCTTTTAAGTTATAGAAATATGATAATTCTGAATCTGTATTATATTTCAAAGTATCTGTGATTTCCACATTTTCTTGCACAGTTGTTGATAAATCACTCAAATCATATTGTGTTAATAAATTATGATATTTATCATTTTTCTCAACTTCATAACTACCTTCACCAACAACAGTATAATTACCACTTTCATCAAATACAACTTTTGGATCCACACTTTCTACCTCATCTGGAACTAATTTATTTTTGGTTCCATCCATGTAATGATGTATTTTTAATTCAATTGGATCTGCTTCATAATAGTAATTTACCTCTATATTGTTTTCTGTATATGTTCCTATTGCATTATCCGGTATTACATACTTACCATTTTCGTCTTTTTCTAGAGTTAAATTCTCTAAATCCGTATGAGGACTAGTAGTATACTCTTCACCAATGTCATCTTTATAAATTTCGTCTTCTGCTACTTTAGAAGTTGTATGTGTTCCATCAGCTTCTTTTAAATAATGATGTACTATTATTTCTGGTAGTTTTTTATTTGTGATTGTTATTGTATTTGCTTTATTTGGTCCCACTTCTATTTCTATTGGATCTGATTTTAAAGTATATCCTTCCGGAGCTTGGATTTCAGTTATTATATACTTTCCTGCTGGAACTGATGCCCTTATTTGTCCATAAGAATTTGTTGTATGTTCTTCACAATAATAATCATCTTTATTTAATGATAAGCTAATATTATTTATACTAATAATACTATTTTCATTACCAGAAAAATTATAATATCCTAAATGTAAATAATATAACTTTCCACCTGTTAAAACTGTTTTATAATCTTGAGCTGAACGAGTTCCTGATATATATACAAATCTTCCATTACTGTTATTGTATTCTGGTCTTATTGTATTTTCAGTTACTGTTGCATATAAATATCCATATCCAGAATTAAATTTAGCTTCAGCATTAACAGTTAAATCGTATTTTCCAGTTCTATTTGTTAAATCTATTGGTATATATGAATTTGAAACTGTATTTGTTTGTTGTAAATTTGTTGGTGTATATTTTTCTTCATTTTTAACAAAGTCATAACTTTTAATTGTTGCTTCATATACTTTTATACTATTAAATACCACTTGATCATCACCATTATCCGTACTAGAATCTTTATAATACCCCAAATGCAAATAATAGGTTTTTCCTCCTTCTAAGACTGTAGTAGTATAATCAGTAGCAGATTTAGTTCCTGATATGTACATAAATCTTCCATTTGTATCTTCTTTAGTTGGAGCTGGTGACACAGTTTGATTTATTGTTGCATATCCATAATCATAATTAGATTCACTTGATACTTGTGCATTTACAACTACAACATAATTTTCGGATTTTTCACTTAAATCTATTTTTATATAAGAATTTGCCGTTGTTGAATTTTTTCCAGATGTTCCTCCAATACTTTTTTGATATGTTTTTCCATTTGTTGGAATATACTTACCATCTTTTTGTACAAAATAATATTTTTCATCGTTTGTTACATTTTCATAATTAGTTAATTCTCCTTTTACCTCTTGTGTTACATCATTATTCTTAATAGCTATTGCATATTCTTGACCATTAGATACTATCTCACCCTTTTCATTTGTTACATCAGGTCTTGTATCTTGATCAATTTTAAATTTTGCACCTTCCAATGATTTATTATCCTCTTCATCAACTTTATTTAGAGTCAATAATTGATCTAATGGTGTAAATGTTACCTCTATATGCTTATCTTCTTGCATATTTTGAAAATATCCTGCTGGTATTTTGTATGTACCATCTTCATTAACAATATAATTTATTTTTTCTCCATTTATAGTAATATTAATAATTCCAAATCCAGTTTCTGGTGTCATAACAATTTCATTTTTATTAGAGTCATACATATTTACTGTTTCATAAGGTTCTGCATCTTCTCCAGTAATATTTCCTCCTTTTACTCCATCTACTTCTAAAACATCTGTTGTAATTTTATATTTCTTTTTTGTATTTTCTATAGTCAATTCTGTTGAATCTTTTAAGCTTCCCATATATTGATTTTGTAATATTGGATAATCACCAGGCATATATACCCATACATTATCTACATTCAATTGATCATAAAACTCACGAGTTTTCATATATTCAATATCTGGTCTATCAATTTTTCCTAAATTTGAATAATATTCAGTAGTTCCTTCATTCTTAGAATTATTTAACACATTTCCTACACTATAGCAATTATTTTTAGTTCCCAAAAATGCTGTAATGCCTCCAGTAGTAGTCAAAAATTCATTGCTACCATTATACCTTGTACCATAATAATCACATGATATATTTACAATTCCTCTATTATAGCAATTATTTAAAGTTCCATTTGTAGAAGCTAATGCAACTAATCCAGCCCCATTGCTTTGATATCCTTTATTTTTAGCAGTTATATTTCCAGTATTATAACTATTACTTAAAATACCATTATTTAATCTTGCTGTTATACCACCAGTTGCAATATTAAGTCCATATTCTAAATTATTATTTACATCTCCAGCATTATATACTCTATTAATATTACCTGTTTCTACTAATCCAACTATACCTCCTACAAGTGTTTCAAAAAACTTCTCATTATCTAATGTAATATTTGAATTTATTTTTCCAGCATTATAGCAATCATACATAATAACATTTTTAGAATATCCTATAATTCCTCCTAAATATACTTTAGAATATTTTAAATTACCTTCCAAATGTTCTTCGTTTATGATATTTATTTCATTATAACAATCATTTATTGTACTATTATTTAAGTAAGCTACAATCCCACCTATACAACGGTCAATGCTTCCAGATTTATTTACCAATTTGCTTTTTATTTCTCCAGATATTCCTAAATTACTTATTCTTGCTCCATCTACATAACCAAATAAGCCAATATAATAACTGTCAGAATATATATATATTTTTTCTATTTTGAATCCTTGGCCATCAAATATTCCTGAAAATTTATTATTTCCATCACCTATAGGTGTAAAACCCTTTCCAGTTGTTTTTGTTAATTCTGTTTTTATTGACTCTATTTTTCCATCTTCATTTAAATCACCAAAATCTGTACTCATTGAATTTTTATAAGATTGATCTTTATTAAAATCTAAATTTCTACTCAATTTAAATATAATATTAGAAAAAGTATTACCCAAATTTACACTTCGTGATAAATATACCAAATCTTCAATATACATTATTTCTTTTTCTGTCTTTTCTTCTAAAATAGGATATCCATTATTAATATTATTTATATCTTTACTCCATTTATAACTTTCAAAATCATTTATAAAAGATTCTGATTTCATATAGTTTGAATCTAAACCTTTACCTATCTTTGTAATTTGTGTCCCTTTTAATTCTATTGAATTTGAATAATATACTTTTACAAAATTGCCACTACTTTTATAACCTATAATTCCACCAATATACCCTAACGAATTTGTATTTGTCAAATTGCCAGCATTATAACATTCATAAAATTCAAAGTCTCCAGTTCCATATCCACATAATCCTCCCATATAATTAACATTTCCTGCTGAAACATTTAAATTTCCTATATTATAACTTTCTATTATTTTACCACTACTAATATAGCCTATTAGTCCTCCTATATTAGAATGATCCAATGTTGAAACACTTATATTTCCAATATTATAACACTCTTGCATGCTTACATTTGTAGCATCTCCTATTAGTCCTCCAACATAACAAGCATAACTAGCTTGAACTAAAGCTGTTAACACTCCAGTGTTATAACATTTTTGAACCATTCCATTTGAAAAATATCCGGCTATTCCACCTAAAAATGCAACACTAACATTTGAATTTATATTTCCGTTATTATAACAATTAACTATATTATTATTTTTATCACTTGAATATCCTACTATTCCTCCTATATAACTTGCTGGATTTTGTGCTATATCTTTTATATTTCCTTTATTATAGCAATTACTTATGTTTCCGTTACTATAAATATAACCTACAATTCCTCCAGTATAACTATTTCCCATTGAATCATTAGTTACATCACAATAATTATAACATCCATTTATATTTGTAGAAACTATATAACTTGCTATTGCACCTACATATGCAACATAATTATTATATTTATTTTTTATATTACCTGTTATTCCCAAATTTTCTATTTTTCCACCATTAACATAACCAAACAAACCTACAAAATTACTTTGTGAATTTATATATATATTTCTTATTTCATAACCTTGTCCATCAAATTCACCAGCAAAATAATATGTATCATTTATTCCTATTGGAGTAAATCCTTTTCCAGTTTCTTTTGTTAATTCAGTTTTTATACCTTCAATTATATTATCACCATTTAAATCTCCAAAACTTTTACTATTTGGATTTAAATATGATTCATCTTTTGAAAAATCTAATGTTTTACCTAATTTTATAATTTTATTTGCATATGTATTTCCTTCATTAACTGATTTAGAAAGGCTAACTAATCCTTCTATATACATTATAGTACTATCTGGTTGTAATATTGGATATCCTTCATTAATATTTTCATTATCTTGTTTCCAATCTAATGCTCCTAAATCAAAAATAAACTCTATACTTTTCATATATTGATCAGATTTTATAGTTCCATATGAACTTTTTGTTTTTCCATTTATTAAAAATGCATTTGAATAATAAGAATTATTAATTGTACTTCCACCATTCATTCCTACTATTGCTCCTACATATTCATATTGTCCAATACTTATTATAGAAGCTGAATTGTAACAATTATTTGCATTGCAACCACCAACCATTCCTGCAATTCCTCCAGCAAAGTTATTAGATATTGATTTACTAGTTATATTTCCCAAATTATAACAATTACTTAATTTATATCCTTTAAATCCAGCTATTCCTCCTATATAGCATGTACTCTTAGTAATTCCTTCGATATTTCCTAGATTATAACATTTGGTTATTGTTCCTGAATCATATCCTGCTATTCCTCCTATATAAAGATTTCCTTGAGTTATTTCAGAACCAATTTCTAAATTATCAATATTATAACAATTACTTATAGTACTGCCTGATGTAGTATATCCAACTATTCCTCCAATATAAAAAGTAGAAGAATCAGAGTCTTTTTTATTAATATTACATAAAACCCCTAAATTTTTTATTTCTCCACTATTCATATACCCAAATAAACCTACATAATAATTTAAGGAATTTATATAAATATTTTTTATCTCAAATCCTTGTCCATCAAATTTTCCAGAAAAACATTTTGAACTATCAATTCCTATTGGAGTAAATCCTATTCCATCTTCTTTATCTGTTAATTCAGCTTTAATTCCTTCTGTTGTTCCATCTTCATTTATATCTCCATAACTTGTATCATTTATATTTTTATAAGAAGCATCATCATTAAAATCTAAATTTCTTTCTAATTTTATTGTTTGATTTGTGTATTTATTTCCATTCTTTACATCTTTTGATAACTTAACTAAATCTTCTATATAATTTATTGAAACATAATTTTTTTGTACATTCTCTGTTTTCTCATCATTATCTTCCTCCAACTCTATATCAGTTCCACCAGCAACTTCAAAATATTCTACACTACCATTTTTTTCAGCATATCCATCTGGATATCCTACTTCTACTATTTTATATTTTCCTCCTCTTAATGGTAATGAAATATTTCCTTTTTCATTTGTAGTTACAATATAATCCCCATCTTCATTTTGTACACCAACATAATTTCCATTTACATCTTTTGCATAATCGATAACTGTACCATTTATATCTAATTCATATATTATGAATTTTGCATTAGGAAGTAATTCTCCTGTTTCTGAATCTTTCTTTGTTAACTTAAATAATGTTTTATCTTGTACTATTATCTTTAATGTATTTCCTTCTATATCTACTGATTTTACAGTTATTAAACTTTCTTTATTTTCTACTTCCACTTTTAATGTTTTATCTTCACTTTGTGATACTACAAATGAAATTAATTCACTATTATTTGAATATCCATCAGGTGCTTTTATTTCTTGTAATATGTATCTTCCTGTTATATATTTTCCTTGTACAAATTGATATAAACCTGATACATTTGCATATCCTTCTTCATCTGTAGTACATTCACTAATTTTTCCAGTATCCTGTTCTACTAATTTAAATACAGCATCTTTTAAAGGTATCATTTCTTCATCGCTATCATCTAATGTTTCTTCTACTTTTAATATTTGTAAATTATAGGTTGGTATTTTTTCATTTTGAATTTTAAATACAACACTAGCTTGAGCTTCATCATTTTTTTCTATTATCTCTGCATTTCTTAAAATCTCATCTTCTGTTACAATTTTCAATTCCCCATTTTCATTTCTAGTTAAACTAAATGTTTTTGCCTCTTCATCAGTATAATATCCTTCAGATATTATTTCTTGAATTTTATATTCTTTGTTTAATTCTAAATTTGAAATTGTAATTACACCTTTTTCATCTGTTATATATGATGTACCTTTATTTTCAGTAAAAGAAAATACAACATTTTTAAGTGGTTCTCCATTCTCGTTTGTTTTATTTATAGTTAAAGTAAATTTAGATTCATCTTGTACTTTAGCTTCTACTAATAAATTCCCACTTTCATCACTAGCTACAACTGGTGTTGTTTTAAATTCTCCACTTGTAACATTAAATTGTAACTCACTATTTTCATTTATTTGAGCATTAAATTTTATTTCATTTGGATTTAATGAATAATCATTTGGTGATAAAATTTCTTTTAATGTATATTCTTTTCCAACATATAATTCATCAAATATCAATTTTCCATTTGAATTCGTAGTTGCAGTTTTTGTAACTTCTTGTCCATCTTCATCAGTAGTAGTTATACCATAAGTAGCTCCTTGTACAAGCATTTCGTCATAAGCTACTTTATTTTTAGTTAATTGTAAATTATATTTCTTTTCAACTTTTATTCCTACTTTATCTGGTTCTGTTTCTGTTTTTAATCCACCTTCAACAGTATCTAAAGTGAAGAATATTGAATGTGTACTATATGTTACACTATTATAGTCTGCATTTGCTGGAATTTGAACATCATATTTAAATATTTCATTTTGATTTTTAGCTAATGCATAATCTCCAAAATCTATATAATATGATCTTATTGTTGACCAATCTGTTATTTCTTCTGCTAATTTCCATTCATCTTTTGATTCTATAGATGGAGTCTCATTAGTTGAATAATATACTTTAACATGATCTACCAAATCTTTTGGAATTTCTATTTTTCCAGTAATATTTGCTGTAAATTGTGAATTTAACTCTCCTCCATTTATACTATATGAATTTCCAGCAAAAGGTATTTTTCCTAATATCTTAATTTCACTTATTGTGCCACTATAATTATTTGTTAAACTTACATTTATTTTTGCTGTTTTGTTTTCATAACCTTTTTCAATTTTTGCTACATTTGGTGCTATTGTAATATCTTTTTCATCATTATAATCTGTTATATATTCTGATGTTAATAAACCAGATGGTGCTATTGCGGAAAAGTTAGTAAATGCATATCCAACATCATCAGTTATTAAATTATCTTGATCTACATCATACATATCTTCTATTGTTTTATAATAATTATCACATTTTTCATTGTAATAATATAAACAAACTACATCATCTTTTGTAGGATTTAAAGGATTAGCTGTTATATCTACATTAATCATTAAAGAAATATCAGTTTCTTCTTCATTATTTGTATATATTTTTATAAATTGTTTTCCATTTTTTTCAAAAACATTATATGCTGTAATTTTTACATTATCATTAGATGATTTAATACTTTTTATATTTGCTTTTATTATCATATCTGGTAATTCAATTAAAAATATACCATTTTTCCAATTAGATTCCATTTTTGTATAACCAAAAAAGCATGTGTTAATATTCAAATCAATATTTTCTGCTTTTTGATTATTCATTTGATTTTTTGATAAACTTATTCCAGCAATAGAATATGGTTCATTGTAATATGCATAGGCATCTCTATTCATTGAAGAAGTAGAATCTCCAATTCTTATTTCACCTTTTAAATATGTATAAATAAACATAATATTATCAAATTCTTTTTCTGAAATTTTACTTACTACTAATTTATCATCTAATTCTTTAATTTGATATACTGAAAATACAGTATTTGCTACTGGTTTGCTTGTTTCAATCTTTATAGATTTTAAATCTACACTATATGGAGATGATTCATTATAATTATTCCATGTAGATGATGTGAATGTTTCTAATAAAGAATTAGTCTCTCTATCATATAATTTTATCCATCCATCTTCTCCTAAAAGATTTGTTGCATTATTAAAATAAATTCCTGTAGTCTTTATGTAATCTTTCATACTAGAATAGCTATCATCAGCATATAAGAACTCATCACTTTTAAAATTATCTCTTTCATTTTGTTCTTCTAATATTAATCCACCAACAGCTGTATTATCTTCTATTATTGCATCCCATCTTACAGGATATGTTGTTTTTTTATCTTCATATACATTACCATTATAAATATCTTTAGTTATCTCTTTTGAAATTTCAGTTGCGTTCAAATATTCATTTTCACTCATTCTAATAGAACTAAAATCACCTACAAAAGCATTTAAATTCCATATATCTCCACTAGGTTTTGAATAAGTTACAGTTAAAATAGTTTCATCTTTTGATTCATAAGGATTAGAAAAATCATCATTAGAATTATTATATCCATAAATATATCCAACTACTGGAACATTTAAAACAATTGAATCTTGTGATACTTTGTTATATGCTTCAATTGGATATTTTACTTTTACTTCATATCTACTACTTGATTGCAAGATGCTTTGTAAAATTCCATTTTCATCTGCTTTTGTTTCTTTGGTAATTGTTAAAATTTTTGTTTCTTTATTAAAATTGTATTTTACATTTTTATCTTCAACTATTACTTCTTTTGCAGGGCATCCTTTTAAGTCTGGGATTTTTACTTCTAATTCTTGTTTTTGTAATAATAATTGTTGTTTTACTTCTGAAATTGCAACATTAAATGATAACTCTACATCATCACCTACTATTACTTTTTCTATATCATTCATTTGATTTTGATATGATGAATAAGTATCAAAATCAGAACTAAAATAATATCTTTTAACATTAGTTTCAGTTTCTCCATACCAATCTACTGTTAAATTTATCTTTTTATTAATTTCAGTAGTATTACCATCATTATCATGATATGTTCCTGTTAATGTCACACTATTTTCTTTTGAATAATCATTTATATTATTATAAATTTTAGAGCTTATTGTACCCCATAATAGCTTTTCAGATCCATTAGTAATTTCATTTTTTAATTTTATTACACTTGTTTCACCTATATAATCTCCATCTACTATATTATCTTCTACTATTGAAGTAGTCCATCTAAAATTCTCTCCATTTAAAGTTATTTTTCCATTTTCTAGATAACCTTCTGTTAAAACTTTTAATTCTATATATAGAGTATCTGTTGAACCTATTTCTTTAGATGTTCCAGATAGTTTCTCTACATACCCATTTAGATCTCTATCTCTTGTAAAAAAAGCACTAAATCTTACATTTTCGCAATTATCTACTTTTTCATCATCTTCTGTTAATACAGCATAATCCATTGCACGTAAATTTTCTGGATTAGAGTAAAATTCTTTTAATTTTACTTGTTTTGATGCAAAAATACTTACTGCAATTACAATAATTATTAAAATTAAACTAACTACTACTATTTTCCCTTTTCTTTTACCACTCATTTTTTTCTCCTCCTTTGTACATTATTTTAAAAATCACAATAAGGCTAGACAATATTGCCTAACCTGAATTAATATTTTCTTTAATTTCAAATTTTAATACAGATAAAATTGAATACATTTCGTCTGTTTCAATTTTATCTAACTCATTTTTCTTAATCATATTTTCTCCTTTGTATTTTTCTATTTTCTTTTGTTATGTATTTTTAACTTTGCTTTGTAATATATAAAGTAAAATATTCTCAAATTTTAAAAAAAATCTATTTCTACTCTTTTATTATACCACAGAAAACTTTGTTTGTTAATACATTAGTTTTAAGTTGTTTTATCAAAGCTTACGGGATTATTTTTTTTAAGATTTATTATTTTTTTGTTACATTTTAACTTATTATGTTAATACAGCTATTTACTCTTCGGCAGCATTCCTGTAACATTTTCGTAATATTCCAGTGATATATACATAAATTGTAAAATTTTTTTAAAAATTTCGTTTATCTATCAAGTTACTTTATTTTTTTACCTAACGAAAATTTAAAATATAAGATTTAATTTAAATACTTATTGTTATATAATATTTTAAATAGATATTATAAATTAAATTTTTAACTTATAAAAAACATGCTAAAATATAAAAGTGAACTTTAATAGAATTTTTTGGCTAGCTTTATGCCTATGAGAGGAATGATATATATGAAATTACGTTTTCCAGAATATTATAAACAATTTAAATGTATAGCAAATAACTGCAAAGATAGTTGCTGTTCTGCTGGATGGGAAATAGATATAGATAAAAAGACTTTAGAATTATATAAAAAAGTTCCTGGAGAATTTGGTGAAAAATTAAATAAAAATATTGATACAAATTCTATCCCCCATTTTTCACTAGATAAAAATGGAAAATGTCCTTTTTTTAATAAAGAAAAATTATGTGAAATTTATTTAACACTTGGAAAAGAAAGTTTGTGTAATATTTGTACAGAACATCCTCGTTTTTATGAATATTTTGAAGATGTTATTGAAGGTGGTATAGGTCTTTGTTGTGAAGAAGCCACACGAATTATACTATCAGAAACATCTCAATTTTCAACATATGAAATTGAAACTAAATTAGTAGAAAATGATAATTATAATGTAAAACTATATAAATATCTATATACTGCTAGACAGAAAATAATTTCATATTTAGAAAATGAATCTTTATCGTTATATTCTCGAATTCGTGATATTCTATGGTTTAGCCATACAATTCAACAAAATATTGATAATAATTTATTAGATGACGAAAACATTTTTGAAGTTAATAGCTATACAAATCCTGATATAAAATCTATATTTGAATTTTTATTTACTTTAGAACATAATAATCCTAACTGGATTACATATTTAAAAAAATGCATAAATACATATTCATTAAATAAAAATAAATTAGATAAATTTGAAACTACTGATCCTAAAATATCTAATTATTTAAAGAATATTGCAATTTATTTTATTTGGAGATATTTTTTAAAAGGCACATTTGATGAAGATGTACTTTCAAAAGTAAAACTAATGGTAGTTAGTATTGCAATTTTAAAAATATTATTTTTTTGCAAATATTTAGAAAACCAAAGTATTTCATTAGAAGACTGTATTTATATAGCAAAAAAATATTCTGAAGAAATTGAATATAGCGAAGACAATTTATATTCTTTGGCAGATGCCTCATACAATTTAGAAATTTTTGATACAGAAAATTTATTAGGATTATTTAATGGTCAAGAACAATAGTGGATATTTTTCTTATGTAAAATGATTAAATATATTGCCTGTTTATTAGATAATGCACCTGTTGTTATTTTTAACAACTGTGTAAAAAAATGAAAAAGAAAAGATTGAAGTAAAAGCAACTTACTCCAATCGCACGCCAAAATAATCATCTTGCAAGGAAATAAATCTCCTTGCATTTTTATTTATATTCATTTTAATTATATTAAAACTTTTTGTCAATATGTTCAATTAAAATAAAATATAATTATTTTCATTAACAAAAAAAATAAAATTTCATAATATATATTAAAATGGAGGTTACATTATGGCAAAAATTTTAATATATAACAATAATGCAAATCGTATGGAAACATATTATAGAGGTTTAAATGAAGCCATGCCGTATAATTCTAATAGAACTCTTACTGTTGCAGAATTTAGAAGTAATAGTAGTTCAAATATATTATGGACAGATTTAAGAACTATGCAAGCATGGAATAGTTTTAGATATTTATATGGTCGACCAATATATGTAGGGTTTGCATTTAAACGTCCTTGGGAAGGTGGACATTCGAATTTATCACAACACTATGCAGGTGTTGCATTTGATGTTGGACAAAATTTAGACTATTCAGGTAGATTATACTTAAGAAACCTAGCTTATAATTCTGGAATATGGGCTTATGTAGAACCAATTGTTGATACACC
>CANRGN010000050.1 GCA_947630235.1 uncultured Clostridia bacterium | reverse complement strand
GTGTAACTTTATGGATAGTTATAGTTTTTACTATAACATAATCTTTTTACACACTTATATTTTATATAGTTTTTTATCAAAATTCAATAAACACGCAAAAATATATTTTTTTATTGGTATATCAATGTTTTCAAACGTTTTTGGTATGGAAAAAATATTTTTTCAAAGAATCTTTTTATCCTCACTGTTTCAATAGTTTTAGAAAACAAAAAATTTTTCACTTCAGCATTCTATTTATTTTTTTATTTTTATAAAATAAAATTCAGAAATGATACTTATCATAGATAACTATTATTTTATTTTTGGAATGCAAAAATATTATAAAAAGAATTGGAAAAACTTGCAAATAACATTTGTAAAAATACTACTATTCATTTAGATATAAATCAATTAATAAATAAGATAAAAAAAGATAAAAACAAAATATTTAAAAAATATAAAAATTTTATTATAATTTTTGTAACATTTATATAAATTATATGTCTTAATATACAAGAAAGGAGAAATAAATGGATGAAATTTATAAAAAGTACTCTAAATTAGTTTATAACTATCTCTATACTTTAACTAAAAATATCGAATTATCTGAAGAGTTAATGCAAGAAACTTTTTATAGTGCTATAAAAGGAATCAACAATTTTAGAAACGAATGCACTATTTCAGTTTGGTTATGTCAAATTGCAAAAAATAAGTGGAAAAACTATTTGATTAAAATAAAAAAAATAAAACAAGTTTCGTTTGACGATAAAATGGAAAAGTTATTAATATCTAATACTTTTGAAGAAGATTTAGAGAAAAAAAGTGAATTGTTAGAATTATATAAACAAGTCCATAAACTAGATGATACATCAAAAGAATTGTTTTATTTAAGACTATATGGCAATCTTTCATTTAAACACATTGGTGAAATATTTGGTAAAAGTGAAAATTGGGCTAGAGTTACTTTTTATAGAATTAAAATAAAATTAAAGGAGGAATGTGAAAATTATGGTCAAAAATGAAGAATGTGAAATAGTTAGAGATTTATTTCCAAGTTATGCTGAAAAAATTCTATCAAAAAATAGTGAAAAATTTATTGAAAACCATATAAATAATTGTTATGAATGTAAAGAGATTTTTAAAACATTACAAAACGAAAGAGAAAAAAAAGAAAATGAAATAAGTCTTAATGATCAATTAGAAGCTAAATGTTTAAAAAAGATCAATAAAAAATTATTATTATTAAAAATAATTTTTATATTGATAATTCTTATTCTAGTCATAGTATTGGGGTTGTTTTTTTCAAAAATAAATCACATAAATAATATAATAAAAACTTCTTATAATAAAACTCAAGAATTAAAAAATTTAGAAAATTATACTATTTCAATACAACAACATGATATCAATTATATTGATATCAATGAATCCATTTTTTACACTAAATATTATTATATAAATAATAACTATAAAATAGAAAACAGTTGGGACATTTCTTATGAAGATACAGAGAATCCTTCAAGTTCATATTATGGAAAAATAAATTCTAATCAAAGAACAGAAATATATGATGATACAAAAAAAATTATTAATTCTACTTCAAACTATAATTATGAAACAAAAACAAGTTTTATCAACTTTACTTATCTTGACATATCTAATTATGCAAAATCAAATGGTTTTCTTAATATCTTTTTGATTAGTGGTATAAAAGTTCGAAATGATAGATTTAACGGAAAAGAATGTTATGTATTGAGGTTTCAATCTGATCCATCTGAAGGTTATAAAGAAATATGGATAGAAAAAGAAACAATGCTTCCTGTTAGGATTGTCGAAGATCTATTTAACAAACTATATACTGAAAAGACTATGATATTAAATATTGATACAGTTAATTCAATTGATGTTGAGATTCCTGATAAAGAAGGTTATTCTATAGAGAATATTAATACTAATATAGATGATAATACTAAAGAAATTATAGAACAAATTAATCAATAATATTAATTTACTATATTTTTTACTTTTGGAAAAAAATTATATTATTTGTTTTTTTATTATTTCGCAGATACAATTAAGTATCTGCGATTTTTTTTGTTATTTGCCCCCCTTGTTATACAGAGGGTTTTCAAATAGCAAAAAAAAATGTCAGCCATGTTACAGGCTGACACAAAACCACTTTTAGCAAGTGATTTTAGTAGAGTTAGACAAATTGTCGATTTAATTACAGACTTTTGGGTTTTATACGGACTTTATCCGTAAATCCACACCTGAACTTTCACAGAAGCTCCTGCTGGAATATTACTAAAAAAGATATAATAAGTTCCTACAGAATCATCGTGTATAAGATTGTGAGCTTCATAATGGCCTTTATTCAAAGCAATTTTACCACTAATTGTTGAAGTAAGAATGTTGTTAAGTGGGGCGCCATTGAAATCCATCGATCCAGAACTACTTGAACTGGTTTCGATAGTAATTCCCATTCCTCCAACTCCAGAAGAAGTAGTGGGAACTTCAATATAAGCATTCGACGAAGTGATTGTCTTTTGTGCGTAGCCACTTATGCTACTAAGGGGCATAACCTCGGAACTCTGCTGGGGAAGCGGAATCGCCTCATTAGGCACTTCAACAGCAAAAGTATTGATGCCAAGATTAAAACACATAGCCAGAGCCATGAAAAAAGGGATAAACCGCTGTGCAAGCTTCTTAATTTTCATAATAGATCCTCCTCAAAATGTGATTGTCCAACTCTACTATATAGGAAAAAGCTATTGCTTTTGCCTACCAAAATAAGCTATGCTAATATATTTATAACATATTTATACAATTTTCATCCAAAAAGATAACAAAAGATAGTAGAAGATAAAAAAAGTAATAAAAAGTATAAAATAATGAAAAAATGTAATATTTTGAACCAATTTCTATTTTTTTCGTATCTTAATATATAAAAGATAAAAAGGAGTTTTGAAATATGATAGAAGTTCTATTAATAAAAGAATTAAATAATAATATTGAAATAATTAATACTATTAACTCTATTAGTCCATACATAAAATTATTTAAAATACTTTCTAATATAAATGAAATTTTAAGTGTTGTTTCAAATAATTCTATTAATATTTTAATTATAGATGAATTACTTCTAAAAAAATTAGATGTAGTAGAGTTTTCTAAAATTGAAACATATGTAAATTCTATAATTATATTAACTAATAATTTAAGCAATACAAACTTTAAGAATAAATGTATTTTCTCCACGGAAGAACAACTTGCTAATTTATTAACAAATTATTTACATGATGATGAATTTACAACTAATGAAAAAAATTTAATTATGAATAAAATAGCAAATGAATTAAAGTATTTAGGATATAATTTATCATATTATGGAACAAAATATTTAATAGATTGTATTTATTATTTATACAAACATGAAGACTATTTTGACGAAATTACCATTAAAAGTATATATTCTATATTAGCTAAAAAATATAAAAAAAATGAAAATACTATAAAATGTAATATTACTAGAGCAACTAGTATAATGTTTTGTGAATGTGAAGAAAATAAATTAAAAAAATATTTGGGAATGTGTTGTTTACCTAAAACAGGATCTAAAATAATAATTGAAACAATTTTAAATAAAATCAGATATTCTTAAATTACCTTTTATTACCTTTTATTATCTTTTATTGTTTTTTTCTATTTTTTATGTTAAAATAGTTGATGTATTGTTGATTTATTCATAGTAAATTTTGTTGATTTTAATATAAATGATAATTCAAAATATTTCATCAACAATATAAATTGATAGAAAATGATTCAAAAACGCTTACTTACAGGAGGTTTTTTATGAAATTTTTCAACATGTTTTTGGCTTTTTCTTTGGCATTCATTATGAGCTTAAGTTCCTTTGGAACAATTGCTTCTGCCGAAGAATCACAGACTCCCGCACTTTCTTCAACTTCTGAAGAAGAAAACGTTTACGAATTTGATGTTCCTCAAGACGAGGTAGCTCAAAACGGAATCATGCCATTGTCCACTTTTTTATTAGAAGTGGATCAGACTTTCACGATGAATTCAAGTCATCGGGGTGGAGACAGAGCATATTCAGGTAATAAAATGCAATATGCAATAACAATTACTGATGAATATGGAAATCCTGTTGACAACACGGTCTCAATTCGGCTTTATGACTACAATCACACTTACTCTTTAAAGTACCATAATCTTAAAGCTGATGGTTCTACTACTGTTATTTCCAATGTATCAATAACAGCTGGTCGCATATATTATTTTAAATATGCAGTTACTTCTGGAGCTTCTCGGAACTTAAAAGTTCACATGAGAATTTGGTCTTATTAAATTAAAAATTGAATCATTTTCTATCTAAAAAGACATAGCCAACATAAGGCTATGTCTTCTTCATTATTAAATCTATAACTTTATCTTTAGTAATTCTTAAGTTTAATTTTAACTCATCTATGTTATCAGAAAATTTACTAACATCATATTCTAAAATTATTTGTTTAAATATTTCTCCATTTTCATTTATATTTATAAAATTCATAGAATTCCTTATAAATTCTTTTTTATCTTTATTACTTAAAATTGTATTATCGGGATTAAATAAAATATCCTCATCAAAATCTGTATTTAATAATATTTCTATTTTAAATGTAGTTTCATTTAAATATGTAGTAATATTTTTTATATATTCATTATAAGAAACTATATATGTATCTATATCTTTTTCTATATTTTCTTTTTCTATGTTAATATTAAACATCCAAGTTCCTTCTATTACATCTTTTTCATTTAATGTTACACTATTAATTTCAATTATTAAATTTGAAATATTTGGTAACTCATCTACTGAATATAATATTGATTCACAAAAAATGTTATCATTATATTTTTTCAATCCATTCGTTCTAGTATAATTTTTCACTATAGTATTAAAATTATTAGTATCATTTTCATAATATAATATGTTATTGTTATTATATCTTATATTATAATTATTTATTGAAATAGAAGATATTTTTCCTTCTTTATTATTCTCATAAACATAAGATATATCTAGATTTTTTTCGTCCATAACTAAATAATCCACTTTTATTCCAATATCTTTATCATAAACAAAATCCATATCTATATTTTGTACATATCCATGATTTATTGCTTCATCTATTCCATCTGTTGAATTAGTAAAAAAAGATGATATAAAATTATAAATATCTTTTGCAAACACTACTCCTGTAGTTATAATTAAAATAGAAATAAAATATATAGCAAATCTATAAATATATTTTCTTATATCTTTTTTACTTTCCTTGTTAAAAGCTTGTTTTATAGCATTATGTGTTGAAGGAGGTACTTTTTTATTTTTATATAGTTCAAATAACTGTTTATCCAATTGGTTCAAATTTTGGTTCAAATTTTGTTCCTTATCCAATTTTATCCCTCCTTCTCGATAATATCTTTTAATTTTTCTTTAGCTCGTAGTACTTTAGTTTTTACAGTATTATAATTTATATTCAATATTCTAGAGATTTCAATATATGATAGATCTTCTAAATAATATAACGTTATTAGTAATTGTTCTTCTTTTTTTAATCTTTTTATGGCTTTTTCAAGATCTATTTTTCCTTCTATATCTCTTATATCATCATCATTTTTATTATTACATATTATAGTAATTTTATCCAATAATTCTTTTATTTTATATTTTCTAGCATATATTTTTTTACATTCATTCAATAAAATTTTAATAATCCATGATTTAAATGCTTTTGGATCTTTTAATTTTTTTATATTCCTATAAGAATTTAACATTGTTTCTTGGATAGCATCATTTATATCTTCAATATTATTTAATTTTACTGATGCAATACAATATAAATCTTTTTCTAATGACTGAATTAGTAATGTATATGCTTCTTTATCTCCTTTTTTAGCTTTATCTATAAGTTCTTCCAATTTATCCTCCAAAAAAAAGTATATGATATACATATACTCTTAATTTATTGTTTCTTATCTTTTTTTATAGAATCTATAATATCTAAAAAATCTAATAAATAATTTATTTCTTTAATAGATAAAGTATTTATCTTTTTATATAACTCATTTTTTACTGAATTTATATTTATAAATTCTTTCAATATATCATTTGGTGTCACATTAAGAGCATTACATATTTTTATCAATGTTAATGAATTAATTACTGTAATTTCTCTTTCTATCTTAGAAATTGTATCATCAGAAATACTTGCCTTTTCTGCCAATGCTTCTTGTGAGAAATTTAAACTTTTTCTA
This sequence comes from uncultured Clostridia bacterium, assembly GCA_947630235.1. Classification (GTDB taxonomy): domain Bacteria; phylum Bacillota; class Clostridia; order TANB77; family CAG-508; genus Scatovivens. The sequence continues at coordinate 8,132 of CANRGN010000050.1, read as the reverse complement.
ATTTGTTTAATATTTTTTGCTATATGTTTCTTTAAATCTCCTTCTTCAATAATATCCATAATTTAATATCACCTTCCGTAAGTATCTTTTAATTTTTATAAGTATATCAATACAAAGCCAAAATATTAACCGCTTGCAATGCCTTTTTCATTGCATATTTTCGTATTATGATACGAAAATGTGATAAAAACCAAACATCATAAAATAATAAGAAATAAAATTTATTATAGATTACAAAAAAAAATAAAAGCATTATAATGAAGTTAATATTTTTATTGTACACTTCACTATAATGCTTTTTATCATAATAAATATTATATATTTAAAACTAACCAATATAATTAAATACTAAATATAATAATATTATTTATATTAAAATATTATATCTTTTTTATATTATTTTACTTTTTTTAGACTTATTATGTATACTAATTAAAAAAGTGTTATACTAAAATTGCTTAAAGCTTTTAATAGTTTTTTAGCAAATCACAATAGAGAGAAAAGAACTTAGGAGGTTTTTTTATGTGTAAAAAAATTACAACTCGGTGTTTTTCTGTTCTGTTCATACTCATGCTGGTTATGAGTTTTGTTGGAATTATTCCTACAATGACCACATCTGCTGCATCAGTTAACCCTAACGATGCAAGCTATATTACCTCTTGTTGGGGAATTGCTTACAAAAATGTTACGGTTTACGACTACGACAAAAATGTAATTGGCACAATCTACGCAGGAGAAGGTTTTACCGTTTTAGGTGATGACCTTATTGGAAACCACGAAGGTGCATATATGGTCAATTATTCCACTTCAAGCGGAGCAAAAACTGGCTACATTATGTGGTATTACTTAGATGACTATTATACTTTCGCCCACAACACCACATGTGCAGGTATTGTAACTTCTGCTGCAACGGTATATTATGGAAGAGTTACTTCTAATTACCAGACAGTTGGTTCTGTTAGCTCAGGTGAAATTATAAGCGTTTTGGCAGAAAATGCCGGAATGACCTACATCGAATACAATACAACATCTGGTAGAAAGCGTGGTTGGTGTTCTTCTTCTGCAGTAAGCAAGAAACTTGCACCATACAACTACACAATAGGAACTTTGCCATGTAATGCATCAGCAGTCAATACTCATCGCTCATATTCACACAGAACTGTTTATGCTGGTCCTGGTGTTAGGTATTTTCAGGTTGGTTCAATTGGAACATCTACTTCAAGCGAAGATGTTTATGTAGTTGCTGAATATACGTATAATGGCCAGAGATGGGCATACATTTCCTATTCTACATCTGGTAAAGATAAGAGTGGTTATATCCAAATCTAACCATTTTATCTCAATCAAATCAATCGTTCATTAAATAATTATATTTCTCTCTATTGTGAAAAAAAAAAAGTGTTCTGGCTACAGAACACTTTTTTAATAAAATATGCTAATTATCTTTAGATTAAGGTAAATATGAAATAGGATTTACACAATTTTTTTGTGAACCTCCTCCTTTTCTTATTTCAAAATGCAAATGAGTACCTTCAAGTGGATTGGAAGATGTCGGTCTCGGACTAACATTTCCAGTATTTCCAACAACTCCTATAACTTGACCTTGCTTAACTTTATCACCAACTTTTACTGTTCTAGAACCAAATTTCATATGTGCATATAGTGTTCTAGTTCCATCATTATGGTTAATCACTACAACTTCGCCATATGCAGTATATGAACCAACAAATATACCATTAGTTCCATAATTTGGAATTGAACCAGAAGTAGCTTTTGATATTTCTACGACACCATCTTTTACAGCCACTACTGATTTTCCTATCACATTTTTATTAATATCTATGCCTGTATGTCCTGGATATGACGGATATGATAAATTATTTATATTAGCTTTTGAACAACCTGCAACTGGAAAAATATATCCTAAAGAATTAGTTTCATTTGAGACATTAGAATTAGAATATTTTAAATTTTCATTCTCTTCTTCAATAAATTTTGAACTTTTTGAAACATTAGAATTATATTCATCATTGTTAAAATTACTTTCTTTTTCTTGATTATTTTCTAAACTTTTTGCAGTATTATTTGAGTTATCAATATTCGAATTTTTGGCTTGTCTATCAATAGCTTCTAACTCTTGGTCAATTATTCTCTTTTCATTTTGAAAATCTTCAAGTTCATCTTTTAATCTTTTTTCTTCTGCTGTTAAATTAGCAACGTTTTTATCTTTTTGCTGTTTTAAAGTGGCTAAAGTTTGTTTTTTAGTTTCTAATTCTGTTTTTGAATTTTCTAAATCGACTTTATTCTCCTCAATTTCCTTTTTATCGGTTTCTAACTGAACTTTAGTTTGATTAATTGTTTGAATTAAATTAGCATCACACTCTGCAATTTTTTCTATAAAATAATATCTTGAAATAAAGTCACTTAAACTAGCTGATGATAATAGCATATCTAAATAGGATGTACTTCCAGATTCATATACTGCCACCAATCTTCTGTTTAATAAATCTTTTTTTTCTTCTAATTCTTTTTGTTTATTTTCTATTTCTTTTTGTTTTGTCGATAATTTACTTTCACATTCTCCAATTTTATTACTTAAATCTAAAATAGAATCTTCATATGTACCAATTTGGTATATTAAATTTTGAACTTCCTTCATTTCACTAGAAAGTTCTGAACTTACTTCTCCTATTTCATCATTAGTTTGATGAATCTTTAAATCTATTTCACTATTTTGAGCATTTAACTGATTTATAGAAGAAGCGTAAATATGTGTTGAATTCATAAATAATCCCACAATCAATATAATACAAATACTTTTTCTTTTCATCTTTTGTCCTTTCAAAGATCTTAGTTCATTAACTATCATAAAAACAAATAATAAAAATTTAGATTTTTTGGCTTTAAATACATTTTTTATGCATCTTTTGTTCTACAATACTTTTATCAAATATTTTTTACTATTGTCACAAATAATTAATTATTTATATATTCCATTTTCCTCCTTTCTTATATATATAGACACATAAAATCCATTATTCGTTACAAAAATTTTATATTTTTTTTATATTTACAAATCTACTTTTTTATCTTTTTTCAATTTTTATTGATATAAATACCTAAGCAATGCATAAAAACATTCTATCAAAAATAGTATTATACAAAATGTGTAATAAAAATTTTTATAAATACTTTATAAGAAAATAAATTTATAGAGAACCTTTTAAACTAACGCCTACCAATTGCAATTCTATATCTATTTTATTTATTTGCTGATTTTCTAACCCCATATTTCTTAAATCAGTTTTACTTTTTTTACATAATTGACCAATAGTTTTTATTTTATTAGAATTTAAAATATTCAAAATAGTCTCACTTATATCTAATTCATTAACTAATTTTTGGTTTAATTTATCATTATTTTTCATATATTACATTTCCTCATTATTTTTTATTCCAATCAATATTTCATTAGATTGTACTATTTGCATTTTTCCGTTAAAATAATATTGTTCATTTATAGAATATACTTTATAATCATTTTTTTCTAAATATTTTTTTCCAATTTTATAAAACTCATTTATCTCATCTTGATTTAAATTATTTTTTACCCTTAAATCAAAATAAGAACATCTCACATACTTTTCATCTAATTTTATCTTGTTATCTAAATAATTAGTTACAAATTCAGTTGTCATACTATAATCTTCTTTCTATTTATTTTTAATTTTTTTTATTATAGCAAATTTTAATTTATTTTGTCAAAAAAAGATAGCACATAACTGCTATCTAAAAAATTCTATTCAATTGTATTTTTCAAATCATCATAATTAATTTCTAAAACTTTGCATAAAGCAATAAGTTCAAAATCTTTCACAATCATTTTTCCTTCTTCAATTCTATTTATTTCTGTTATATCTAAATAAACTGCATGTAATTGTAACATTTTACTCAATTCTGTTTTAGATAAATTATTCTTTTTTCTATATTCATTAACCAATTTTCCTATAACATTACTTTTATTTTCATATTTTTTCAATACAATCACTCACATCTCATACATTTTTATTGATTTTATAATATTTTTTTGCTAAAATATCGAGAGAACCTCGCATAAATTATTATTTTTCAAATTTTTAAAATATTATTTACTAAGGAGTATAAAAAATGAAAATATATAGTATTATTTTTTCTAAAAATGGAATTATAGAAGAATTTGAATGTTCAAAAATATCTTTAGATCCAATTTTAAATAAATTGGTTAATGATGGTGCAAAAATAATTGAAGTAATTGAACATAAAAATCCAAAAAGGAAATCAAAAAAATAGATTTAATACTTATATATTTAATATATCTAAATTTGGATAAGTTGTATATAAAAAGGGAATAGAACAATCTATATTTTCTAATTCAGATCCATCAGGAAAAGCTAATATTAACTTATCAGCTTTAGGTAGTGAAAGCGGATATGAATTTACAATCTTAACTATACCTTTTTTATTTTCTTCATCAGCAATTATTATATGATACATAGAATTATCTTTAGTTAAAAATGTAATTGCTACAGGATTATAACCTAAATAATAATTAGAAAGTCTTGGTTTAAATTTACACAATATATCTAATGCTATTAATATATTATTATCAATTTTTCTAGTGTTGTGAATGAAAATATCTCCTTTTTTACTTACCATATTATTCTCCAAGATATTCTTAAAATTATTATTTGAATCATTAAATAAAATTTTTAAATGTTCAATTTTAGCACACCCAAAATCTTGCAAAAAATTTATTACTTTTAATTTATCAACCATTATAATTCTCCCTTCATATAATTCTTATCAAATATCCATATATTAGTTTTTTATTTTCATTAACTTCAGACACTTTTATTAAAATATTATCCATATAATGAGGATAGTTATTAAATTTTGCTGGTACTCTTATTAAACAAGTAATATTAGTTACATCTAATTGAACTATTATTCCACTATTTTTCTTTGGAAAAGCTATTACTTTTCCAGTATATTCTCCACCTTCAGTTATATATTTTCTTATATTTTTATATGGATTTTCTAAAAAACATTTTGCATCTAATTCAAATATATTATTTTTTGTATCTATATTTCTAATTTTTACTTTCAGATATTCTCCTGGATTATATATTTCTTTACAATTCACTATAAATGTATGTTGCAAACTATCTGCTCTTATAATAACTTCTTTACCATATAAATCAACTAAAATATGTTTAATACCTACTGCCAAAATCCTAACTTGTACTGTATCGTTTATTTTTAATTTAGGTAATTCTAATTCTGATCTTAAATTCATAGCATCAATTCTACTTGCTATTGCCAAATTAGAATAAAAATCTATTTCTTTTACTATAAAATCAATCTCTGCACCTAGCATACCACGAATCATTGATTTTTTTATTTTACTAATTCCTAAATGTGTATTCGGTATTAATATCTTTATATCATCATACCAAACTATTGCACAAGATATATTCTCTCCTTTTAATTTATAATATTCATCTTCTATACCAAGTATTTTGCCTGTTAAAATTCTTTTTTCTTCTTTACTTCTAATAAGTTGCTTTAATGCGAGTTCATTCAAATTTTCTCACCTCCATAAAAAAAGAGATGCACTATGAAGTGAACATTTAGGTATTCACTTCACTATTCATCTCTCAATTTTATAAAATAATTCTTATATTTAGTACCACAAAAATTTTTTTAAAGTTCAATAATTATCATCCTAATAATATACTAAAAAATAAATTATAATATTTTCATATCTATAATTTATTTTTTAAATATATTCTTCTAAATTACTGCTTATAAAATTACACTTCCTTTTTTAATTCAATAATCACCTCTTTACCATTTGATTTAAATAAATGTACCTTTAAATTATCTGTAGCATCATAACTTGTTAAATCGAATGTATTTTGATATTTTAACGTTCCATCTTCTGTTGGATATACAACACCTTCTCCATCTGATTTATTAGCTGGATAGAATTTCTTTGCATCTGATGTTTCAACATATACTTTATCACTCCATACTAAATCATTACAATTACTTAAATAAATTTTAAATGCAGTATTTGAAAGTGTAGCTCTATCTAATTTATAATTTTCATCACTACTAGAAACCAAATTATAATTAATTATATTTGATTTTGACATTTTAGTTGGTACATCTATTTCATAACTCCATTCTCCTTTATAAATAGTATATTTTTCTTTATCATTTACAAAATATCTTCTTCTAATTTTATTAAATGTTACATTTAATTTTTTTGATTTTGGAAAACCTTTTGAGAATCCTGTAGCTGTTAAATAATACTTTAATTCATTATCACTTATTTTTTCTGCTACTCTGCTATATGAACCATCATAATAATCGTATTTCTTTTTTGCCTCTTTTTCAGTGTAATTCAATTCTTGTACTTCTTCAGCTTCTAATTCTCTTGTTGCAAATACCTTTTCTCCTTTTTCATTTACTACTTTTAAATCCATTATATCATATTTAGAATTTTCACTCATTTCAATTTTCTGATCAAATTTCAAATTGATTGTTAAATCGAAATTATTATCATCGATTAAAAACGATTCTATATTTGCACTTATATTGTTAGAAGTTTTATATTCTGTATCAACTTCACTCACATAGTTATTTTCTACTGCTGTTTGAACTCCTACACTACTGTTGGCCCCAAATTTATTTATTAAATTAGTTGTAGCAAATGCAATCCCCGTTGTAGAAAGCAATATACAAGCTGCTATTCCTATACTTTTTCCTATACTTTTCTTATTATTTTTCAAAGTCCCATCCTCCTCAATACTATTAGATATAGCTATTTTCATTTTTACTTTTTCATAAATCTTATTGTTATTCATATTATCTAACCTCTTTCTTTATTTTATTTCTAATTCTATACAGTCTTTGCTTTATACTAAATTCAGAAATCTTTTGTTCTTTAGCTATATCTTTAATTGATTTAGAAGAATAATAAAAGTCAATAAATATTTTTCTATCTATTTCTTTTATCGTTTTTAGCTTTTTCTCAATTTTTTTAATTTCTTCTATATTATCATTTAGAAGATCAATACAATCATAACTATATAAACTATTTTCATAATCAGAAATATCAAAATAGATTTGGTTCTTTCTAAAATATTCTTTAACTATATTTCTTGTAACTCCTGCTATATATGAACTTAATCTTTTATTATAATCTAATTTATCCTTATTTTTCCATAGTATAAAAAATACTTCAGAAATTATTTCTTCCTTATCTTCATTATTCAAACTCATTTTAACCATATTATTTATAATAGTATTAATATAATTTGTATAATCTTTTATTATCTTTTCTAAATCTAATTCATTATTACTTTTATAATAATTTATAATTTTGCTATCATTCAATTTAGATCTAAACTCCTTTTTATTTTTTAAGATATCTTACATTTATATATTGATATAATTTTATAAAAAGTAACACTTTTATAAAAAAAAAAAGAAAGAATTATTAATCTCTCCTACATTTTTTATAAATACAATAACATAAAAGTAAGTAATTTTCAACAAACTATTGCTCATATAATTTTAATTTCATATATTTTTGCATATTATGTTATAAAACAATATAATAAATGACTATCTTTTCCTCCAGAATAACTTAAATAATATTCTTTAGAATTAATTTTTTTAAATTTAGATTTTAAATCTTCTAAGTAAAAATCAACATTATCAATATTTTTACACTTATTTAACCTCCTTCTATTTTTTCATAATATCCATTAGAAGCTCAAATTTTTTTCATTAATTTTAAAAATTATTCCATCCTATTTTTTCTTTCTTTTCTTGCACTTGTTCTTTTGAAATTTCTTTAATTTCCATATTACTAGAAATATTTTTTATCCATTTTGGATTGTAATTATTTATAGGATTTTCTTTTAATTTTTTAGCAAGAGGATGCTCTTTATATATTACTTTATCTAAAAGTAATGGTTTATTACCTCTTAAATTAACTAATAGTTTTGTAGATGGTATTCTTAAAATTTCATCTACATTTAACAAATTTCTTTTTTGAGTTGATATATTTTTTTGACCAT
>CANRGN010000049.1 GCA_947630235.1 uncultured Clostridia bacterium | reverse complement strand
TCAGGTAGATTATACTTAAGAAACCTAGCTTATAATTCTGGAATATGGGCTTATGTAGAACCAATTGTTGATACACCACGTTGGGTGCATTTCGATAATAGAACAGTACCTAGTGGATATCCAGTAATTAGGCAAGGAAGTAGAGGTAATTATGTTTGTGTTGCTCAAGATGGTCTTATTAATTTAGGATTTGATACAGGTGGACTAGATGGTGTTTTTGGTAATTTAACTAGAAGTGCTGTAGTTGCATATCAAACTTCTAGAGGACTTTCTGCTGATGGAATTATTGGTAATAATACTTGGAGAACGTTAATGCAAGAAGTTGTTGGTATGGGTGAAACTGGAAGTACAATAAATTAAAACTAAATAATACAAAACTCTTGATTTTATTATAAAAAAATTATAGAATATATAAACTTGCATATAAATAATTTATTTATAAAAGGAGTTAATTTTAAAGTAAAAATCTTTTATAATTATGTGTGCCCCTTAAGTGAAACCAGAAAGGAATGGAAGTTTATATGGTAGAAAATCTAAAGAAAGATCGTAAAAATATAATTGTTAGAACTAGCATTATTGGAATTATATCTAATATATTTTTAGCTTCTTTTAAAGCTGTAGTAGGTTTCTTCTCTAATTCTATTGCTATAATTTTAGATGCTGTTAATAATTTAAGTGATGTATTATCTTCAGTAATAACTATTGTAGGAACAAAGCTTGCTGGAAAAGCTCCAGATAAAGAACATCCTTATGGTCATGGAAGAATTGAATATTTAAGCGCTATGATTATTTCTATAATTATTTTTTATGCAGGAGCATCTTCTTTAATAGAATCAATTAAAAAAATAATATTTCCAGAAAAACCAAATTATACTGTGATATCTTTAGTAATTATTTTAATTGCAATTTTGGTAAAAATAATTCTAGGATTATATGTAAAAAAAGTTGGAAAACAAGTTAATTCTGAATCTCTAATTGGATCTGGAACAGATGCATTAATGGACTCAATTATTTCTAGTTCAACTTTACTAGCAGCTATAATCTATATTATTTTTGGATTGAGCTTAGAGGCTTGGATAGGAGCAATAATATCTGTTATTATTATTAAATCTGGAATAGATATGTTAAAAAGCACTTTGAGCCAAATACTTGGTGAACGTGTTGATAACGACATAGCTAAAAATATAAAAGATACGGTTTGTAGTTTTGAAGAAGTTTATGGAGCTTATGATTTAATTTTAAATAACTATGGTCCTGATGTTTATTTAGGCTCAATACATATAGAAATACCAGATACAATGAAAGCTAATGAAATTGATGAATTAACTAGAAAAATTATGTATGAGGTTTATAAAAAACATAATGTAATTTTATCTGCAGTTGGAATATATTCATTTAATACTAAGGATAAAGATTCCATTAAAATTAGAGAAAATGTTAATAAAATCGTTCATTCATACAAAAGTGTCCTTCAAATGCATGGATTCTATTACAATAAAATTGATAAAACCATTCATTTTGATATAATAATCGATTATGATGATGAAAATAAAACAAAAACTTATAAAGAAATTTTTGATAAAGTACAATCACTCTACAAAGATTGCAAATTACAAATTACAATGGATTTTGATGTTATAGATTAATAAATTAAGAACTAGGATTTCTATTTGGAATCCTAGATTTTTTTCTTTAATTTTCTCATATGTACATTACCTATTCAAAAAAATTGTAAATATATTATTATATAAATATTTACAATTTTCAACAATTACATATATACTATTATAGTAAAAATCTTAATAAGGAGGAAAAATGACTGAAAATACATTCAAAAAAATTTTAATAATTATACTCATTCTTTTATATTTCTTACCTTCAGTTCTAGAATATATAGATACTAGCGAAATTAATCTCAATCCAAATGATTATGCAAGAATAACTGATGTAGACTATAAAGCTGAATTAGTTGATGAACCTAACAGTAATGGTAAAGTTATAGTTACTGAGCGAATAACATATGATATTCATGCTGCTTCAAAAAACAATCCTTTTTGGGAATTATGGAGAGATTTGCCTGAATCTTATGAAGATGGTGTAAAAGTAGAATATCAAGTTAATTCTGTTAAACAAATTATAGATAATGAAAATGAAGTAATATATCAAGAAAGCCCAAAATTATATTGGGAAGATGATGATTATGTAAATACTGATATGCGGTTATGGACCTGGAAAATGGTATCATAGCAAAGGACCTTATAATGAATCTGCTAGACAATATGAATGTTTATTACTTTATATTGATGGTATATATCGTGATAAAGTAACATTTGAAATAGAATATGAAATGTATAATGCTGCTTTACGTTATAATGACTGCTCTGAATTATATTTAAGTCTTTATTCAGAAGATACAATAAAATATTTAAAATCATTTAAAGGTCAAATTTTAATTCCAAATAAAGACATGCCAAGAGTTGGAAATTACTATGCTCATACTTACGGAACTAATTCTATTAGTTTTCCTTTTGAAGAATCTTTAACTTTAAATAAAGGCTATCATACTTTTTCATTTAATTTAAATAAGTCACAATTAAAATTTAAACCATATAATCAATATATTGAATTCTCATTAGTATCATTTGGTGATGATAAACATAAATTTACTGAATTTGCACCTTCAAACTATTATTCTGAAGATAATGTATTATTTGAACTTGAACAAGAACAAAAAGAATATGAAGAAGAATTTAAAATAGCTGAAAAAAATAAAGGAGCTGTTTTCTTCTTTAGTATTCTAGGTACAGGTATATTAATTTATTTTATTTTAAATACAGATAAAAGAATGAGAAAGAAAAATGACTTCTATACACCTAGTATGCAAGTGGAATTTTTTAGAGAAATACCTAGTAACCTTGATCCTAATTTTGCATCTAATTTAGCTTTTTGTAAAGATAGAAAAAATAAGAAAAACAGAGATCAATATTCAGCTATACTTCTTAGTTTAGTTAGAAAAGGTTACATTGAACTAGAAAGAATTAATAACTTAAACGACTGGTCACAAAATAATGTAAAAATAATTATAAAATACCAACCTCAAATATTTGTTGCTGAAAATTTAGAATCAAACCAAGAATCATTTTTAAATTCTCAACAATACGAACCGCTTACTAAATCAGAAATACTTTATTTTAATTTGATTACTAAATATGCCATAAATAACGAATTACCAATGAATTTTTTTCAATTAAAATTATCTAGGGATTATATAAGTACAAATTCTTTTGTTGAAAGTATAGATAGATCTGTTACAACTATTGGTGTAAATGAAGGATATTTCCAAAAAGCAAATTATACAGAAAAACAAGATTCTTTAAGGAATTCTGCTCTTTTCTTAAGAATCTTAGGTATAGCTTTAATAACAGTAGTTAATTTTATTTCATATCAAACACATTTAGATTTAGCTTTTGGAGCATATTTTATAATGGGATTTGGATGTATTTATAGTTCTATTTATTTAAATAAAATATCAGCAAACTATGTTTTATTTACTCAATTTGGAGAAGATGAATATGCAAAATGGAGAGGTTTATATAACTTTTTAAATAGTGAGACACTTATTAATGAACGTACAGTAGTTGAATTACCTTTATGGGAACAATACCTAGTATATGGTACTGCTTTTGGTATTTCAGAAAAAGTTATAAAAGCTTTAAAAATTAGATGTCCAAAAATAGAAGAAACATCTATGCTAAGCAATCCTTATTATCGCTCACATCATTTCCATTCATTTGGTCATTCATTTAGAACATCTTTAAGAACTGCATCAAACATAGCAAGAAGTAATTCATATGGTGGACGGTATACATGGCGGATACGGATATGGTGGCGGTGGCCGAGGCGGTGGCGGCGGTCGGAGGCGGTCATTAAGTCTTAGAAATATAAAAAAATGCTACAAATTAGTATTTTAAAAAACTAATTTGTAGCATTTTTTATTACTAAATTGTGTTTAAATTATAAATATAAAATTTATTTTTTGAATTTTATATGTCAACTTTTAACTTATCTATTTGCTCCTTGGTTAATCCTGTTAATTCAACTATATCTTCTATTTTATATTTATTTTTAATCATTTTTTTGGCAATTTCTTCTATTCCTTCTTGTCTACCTTCTTGTCTACCTAACTCATGCTCATATTCTTTTGCACCTTCTATTGAAGCTAAATCTTTACATCTTCTTTCTGCTACATCTCTTTCTTCTTCGCTTAAATTCATATCATGCCATCTTTCATATGCCTTTTGTATTTCTTGACTTAAATCTTTCATATCTGATTCCTCCAATTCCAATGGATTTATCAAAAACTTTATCCAGTTTTTCAGATTACTTATTTCATCAAAAACTCCTTCTTTTAGCTGTCTTTCAGCTTTTGACAGCTCGATTATATCAATTTCAAATACATCTGTCAATTTAATTTTTAGATCTTCTTCTTGAATTATTTTTTATTTAAAATATATATAATTTTATTTATGATTTCTTTAGGTAGCTCAGGAGAAATTTTACCTGTTTCCCATTTAATTTTTGGAGTAAGGAAACTATTTTCAGGAAGTAATATATTAAATAAACAAGGTTCATTATCAGTTATCCACTCTTTATAGTTATCCAATTCTTCATAAGAATTTAATTTTGCTGACTTAATCCCATATGCCTGTGCTATTTCATTGAATTCAGGAACTGAATAACCACCTTTATTTGTAGTGTTAGCAAATCTATCATTATGATTAAAATGTTGTGTTTCACTTATTTTACCAAGAACCTTATTATTTAGAACAAAAATTTTTATTGGAAGCTTTTCTCTTTTAACAGTTTCTAATTCTTGAATATTCATTTGCAAACCGCCATCACCACAAATACAATATGATATTTTTCCATTCATTGCTATTGAAGATCCTATTGCAAATGGTAATCCACATCCCATAGTACCATAACCGCCACTAATATGAATTCTTCCTTTATTTCCTTTCAATAACAATGATTGAGCACACCAACATTGATTCATTCCAACATCTACTGATACTACTGGATTAGCAGGAAGAATAGATGAAATCTTTTCAATAGCCAAATTTCCTGGTTGCTTATCATAAGAATCAAGTATATTCTTTGCTTCTAAACATTGATTTTTCCATTTTGTATAATTGCCAACATTTTCATTCAATAACATTCTCATAAAATCTCTTGCATCTGTATGGTATTTTTTTTCATCATCTTTTATATTTCTACTTAACTCATATTCATCTATGTCACATCGAACTAAATCTGCTTTAGGAGCAAAATTTTGGGTATAATGTCCAACTTGTCTAATACCTAAACGAGCACCAACACTAATAACTAAATCACATTCATTTAATATCATATTTGCTATTCTATTTCCGTGGGTTCCAATAAAGCCAATATGTAAATCATCTTGTGCAATATCTACTCCATTCATTGTTGTTAGAATTGGAATATTAGTTTTTGTAGCAAATTCATGTACCATATCAACAGCATCCGCTGTTCTAACTCCATTACCTATCAATAATATTGGTTTGTTGTATGTTGAGTGGAAAATCAATAAGAACACCTCCTTTTCTTCCTAGTAAAGCCATATTATATGCTCTAGAAATTATGTCTTGAAATCCTTCTGCATTAAATGTTGTTACTGAATATTTTGTGATATTTTTGGTCATAGAAACAATATCCATTTCTTGAAATCCATTTTGACGAATACCAGAAAACCCCTTCATTTCGTTTGTAGGTACATTTCCACAAATCCCCATTATTGGATATCCATCAAACCAAGCATCTGCTAATCCTCCAATTGCATTAACTGCACCTGGACCAGATGTAGTAAAATATACACCAATACATCCACTTGTTCTTGCAAATCCTTCTGCTGCAAGTGCACAACCTTGTTCATTATAACAAACATGTACTTTTATTTCATCTTTTCGTTTATACAATGCATCCATAAATGGAACAATATATCCACCAGCATATCCAAATATGTCAGTTACACCATGTTCAATTAAAAAATCTACTAAATATTCTGAACAATTCAAAGTTATTTTCTCCTTCCATATATCTTTTAATTTATAATTATTTTTTATTTAGTAATTGTTGTACATTTTGTTTTCTAACAATTATATGCGTACCACTCTTATAATCTTTATGAACTGCTTTCATAATAACTTTAGCAAAATCAATAGGATCTAATAATGTGGTTTGATCTTCATCTGGATATAATCCTTTTCTCATTTTGGTTCTAGTTCTTCCAGGTGATATAACAACAGCATATAATCCATCTTCTGCCCAACATTTAGTTGCCATAACAACAGCTGATTTAGTTGCACAATATTCACTCCACGTAGCATGAGTTTCAATAGCTGCAGCTGATCCTATATTAATAATTTCTAAGTTTTGATTATATTTTAGTGCTAATTCAGTACAATAGTATGTCCCTGCTAGATTAATATCTATATGTTTTTTGGTACTTTCTAAATCTGCTTCACGAATAGATTTGGGAACAACATAACCAGCATTATTGATAAGTATGTCTGGTTTAAAATTGAACATTACTTTATCTATCATATTCCAATCAGTAACATCCATCTCTTGACGAGATGGCGCATACACTTCATATCCTTCATCTTCAAGTAAAATTTTTATTGCTTTAGCAATATCTCCATTTCCTCCTGTTATTAAAACTTTTTTATTCATCTTTTTTCTCCTTTATTTGCTTTTTATATATAGTTTCAATTACATCTAAATCTCCTGGATATGTAACTTTAAACAAATTAGATTCTGTTTCAATAAAAAATGGTTTTATTTTATGATATTCAAACATAATTCTTGTTTCATCTGTCACATCAATAAATTTTCCACTTTTATATGCTTCTAATAATAATTTATAATCAAAAGCTTGCGGAGTTAATAAGTCATACAAGTCATTACGATTTATATAAGTTCCATTTTTATATATTGGAGTATTAACTAAAGGCCTTACAAAAGTAGTTGAAGGATGTACATTCTGTAAAAGTTCAATAATTTGTTCTTTAGTAACCATTGGTCTTGCTGATTCAAGAATTATAACTCGACTAGTATCTGAAGGTAATGCTTCTAAACCTTTTAATACAGATTCCGTCCTAGTTTTTCCTCCTTCTATATCTTTTCCAACAACTACAATTCTATCTTTATCTACAACTGATATTGTTGTTTCATATGCATATCTCCATAATGGCTTACCATGAAAAAGCGCATCTTGTTTAGTACCATGATATCTTGTTCCTTTTCCTGCTGCAAGTATTATTGCTGAATATTTCATTTCTAATTCTCCTATTCTAAATATTTTAAAAATTTATTACAAAAATTTTATATATAAATTTAAATATTATTATTTATATAGTAATTGTAGCTATTTCTAATATTAAATCTTAAGTTAATCATCTCTACTATACAAATCTCTTGTATAAACTTTATCTTTAACAGCATTTAATTCTGACTCTAATCTATTTGCTAATATTACATCAGATTCTTCTGAAAATTTATTAAAATCATTTTCTACCCTACAATTTGCAAATGTTTCTTCTTTTAATGTTGGTTCATATATAATTATTTTTACGTCTTCCTCTTTTAATCTTTCTATTATTCCTTGTATTGCACTTGCTCTAAAATTATCTGAATCTTTTTTCATTGTTAATCTATATATTCCAACTACTTCTGGATCTCTTCTCATTATCATTTCTGTTATATGTCTTTTTCTTGTTTTATTTGCTCTTACTATTGCTCTTATTAAATTTTGTGGTACATTCTCAAAATTTGCTAATAATTGTTTAGTATCTTTTGGTAAGCAATATCCTCCATATCCAAATGATGGATTATTATAATGATTTCCTATTCTTGGATCTAACCCTACTCCTTCTATAATATCTTTTGTATTTAATCCTTTTATTTCTGCATAAGTATCTAGCTCATTAAAATATGCTACTCTTAACGCTAAATATGTATTGGCAAATAACTTTACTGCCTCTGCTTCTGTTGGATCCATAAATTTTACTGTTATATCATCTTTTAATGCACATTCCTTTAGTAACTTTGCAAATTTTTCTGCTCTCTCACTCTTTTCTCCTACTATTATTCTTGATGGATATAAATTATCATATAATGCTTTTCCCTCTCTTAAAAACTCTGGTGAAAAAATTATATTATCAATATTATATTTTTCTCTTATTGATTTTATAAATCCAACTGGTATTGTGGATTTTACCACCATTGTTGTTTGAATATTCATGCTTATTACTTTTTGAATTATATCCTCAACTGTTGATGTATCAAATGAATTTTTTACATCATTATAATTTGTTGGTGTACTTATTACTACAAATTCAGCACCTTCAAATGCTTCTTTATAATCTAATGAAGCTTTTAAGTTTAAATCTTTACTTGCAAAAAATTCTTCTATTTTCTCATCCCTTATTGGTGATATTCTTTTGTTTATCATTTCTACTTTTTCTGGTATTACATCTAATGCTACTACTTCATTCTTTTGACTTAACAATGTAGCGATTGATAAGCCTACATATCCTGTTCCTGCTACTGCTATTTTCATTTTTCCTCCTTATATATTCTTTTATCTTTGATATCATCTTTTATTATACTAATTAATTTTTCTGTTGCTGTTCCCTTTTCATATGAATCCATTTCTTTAAAATATTTATCAATTTTTAATTTACTAAGTTTATTATCATAATCTAATATATTTTTTACTATCTCCTCATTTGATACAGCATATGGATATGGCCAAGATATAATAGGTGAAGCAAATTTATGTACTTTTTGATATTCTTCTAAATCAGGAGTATAAAGGAATCCAGGTTTTTTGGTTAAAGCAAAATCCCACATACATGAAGAATAATCTGTTATTAAAATGTCAGCAACATAAAGTAATTCTTGAATATCATTATATAAAGAAGCATTTATACTATTTTCATCAATATTTTCAGAAATCATATCATGATGAGCTTTAAATAAAAATACAAATTTTCTTTTAAATTTTGTTTCTACAACTTTTAAAATTTTACTAACATCAATTGGTAAAAACTCATATTCATCTAGTGCTTTAACTGGCCCATCTCTATAAGTAGGAGCATATAAGATAATTCCATAATTTTCTGGTATATTAAATGAATCTCTAACTTTTTTATCTATAAAATCATTTTTTTTAAATAAAATGTCATTTCTTGGTGTTCCTATATTTAAAATTTTTTTTGAATCTATACACATTGAATATGATTGTTGCTCTGAAAATATTTTAGATGAAGAAATAAAATATGTTATATTATCTCCTATAATTTTTCTTTTAATTTGCTCTTTTTTACTATTAAAATGACTAATTCCTGTTGTTTTGAAAGCACCACCTCCATGCCATGTATTAATAATAATTTGATTTTTTCTATATGGTAATAAACTTATAAAACCAGTGCTATTAAATACTACACACTTAGCTGTCATTAAATAATAAAAATGTTTTAATGATTTATAATTCACCCTTTTTACATTTTTAGGTAATTTATCAACATTTTTCTTATCCAATGCATATATAACTTCAAATTCTTTTTTATCAATTTGCTCTGTTATATATTTTGGACTACACGAATATTGTCTACCATTATAAGCAGTTAAGACTATTCTATTTTTTTTTATTGGAAATAGATATAAAAATCTAACTAAAAATCTCATAAAATAAATTTTTTTCATTTTTTACTCCTTAAAATATTATTTATGAATTAACAGTTTAACTCTGTTAATATCTGATTTTTTTATAAGTAATAACTCTTTTAATTCAATTTGATTATCAATTGTAAATCTTCTAATAAATAAGTAAGCTGAAATTCCATAAGATATAACACTAGCAAGTGCTGCTCCAATATTTCCAAAAATCGGTATAAAAATTAAATTTGCAATAATATTGCATACTACACTAATAACTAAATATACGAAATTCTCTTTTTGTTTTCCATATACAATATTAAAAGCACCTATCATTTTATAATAAACCATAAATATTACACCAATTAAAATTACTACTGTAACTAGATAAGCACTTGAATATTCTAAACCAAAGAATATATTTATAAATGGTTTTCCTAATAAAATTATTCCAAAAACAACAAATAAACAAACAATATTACAAATTCTAATTACAAAGCAAACTTCTTCTTTTCCTTTTCCTTTAGCAAGATTAGATATCATAACTTCTTTTAAAGCATCTGGAATTAACCAAACTCTTTCTGCTAGCATAACTCCAACCGAATATATTCCCACTTCTGTACTAGTAACAAAATAATTTAACATAATTATATCAACCCTATAATTTAAAGTAGTCATTAAAAGAGATAACATTGGAAACATTCCGAATTTTAATATTTCCAATAAAATTTTTATTGTTATATGAGTAGGTTTAAAAATTGCTTTTCTAAGCTTATATGTATAAACAAAACAAAGAAATAAATCTTTAATAGCAAGAATAAAAATTCCAATTTCTAAATTAGCAGGAACATAAATCCACAATAATGATACCAAAATTACTTCCAAAATATTAGCCATCATTTCTATAGAATTTTTATTATTTGGAGTTTCAACCATATTAATATAAGAAATTATTTTATTATAAACTAAAAATGGAGTTAATAAAATAATTGCACCTACTTTTAATCCAACATTAAATAAAAATGTAATAATTATTGAAATAATAAAATATAAAAATAAAAGACCTAAAGATATTTTAATGAATAAAGATACAATATCTTTTTTATTTTTCTTTTTAAAATAAGGATACGCCTGATGTATTCCGACAACCAAAAACAATTGCTGTAATAGATGTTATACTAGATATATATGCTACATCACCCTTTAATGCAGCACCTAAATATCTTGATTGTAAAACAGTATATATAAATCCTAATAAAACAATACATATTTTTGTAACCACTGAAAATACATATGGATTTTTTAATAAATTTTCACCACTTTTATTCATGTTTAATACCTCCTAAAAAATATTATAATAATATTTTTTATTTTAATTTTTTATTTTAGAACTTAAAGTCCACATTAAAATAGCTAAAAATATTATGCCATTAGTTAATAAAAGTGTAAAATATGCTCCACTTACAAAAGAATAAGCTAACAAAATAGATGAAACAATTTGAATTTTATAATCTACTTCTCTAGAACAGATTTCAATTATTTTAAATGTAAGAACAATTATTAGCGGAGCTATTAATAATGAAAAAAAACCAAAATTTGAAAACGCATCACCACATAATCCTGTATTAGCATTCATATCTAAAATTCCCACTTTACTAAAATAAACTTGTCCTATAAATCTAGGAATATTTCCATATGGCGATACAAAACCAAATCTACGTAAAATACTTGATCTCAAATAATCTAATTCATGAACAGAAAAATAATCATAATATAAAGTTCCCATATGAGGTGGTATAAATAACAATCTTCTAATAAAATGTTTTGCTATAAAAGCATCTCCACCTCTATAAATTATTTCTATATAAGCAAAAAATGATAATCCCAAAAATGCAATTGGAATTTTATTTATATATTTATCTTTAAAATATAATGATATATATATGATTACTATTAAAATAAATAATACTGATTTTTTACCATTATATGAAAAAGCTAAAAAATTAGCCAATAAAACAAAAACTGCTAATGTTTTTTTCTTATAAATTAAGCAATAGGCTAAACCTATATCAATCCCTATAATAGACCAATTATATAAATATCTTAATATTTCAGGCATTAAATTTTCTCTTGCAGCGGCTCTATATTCATAATATTCTGATAAGTTAAAAGAAATTCTAAATCCAGCATATATACCTGAAACAAGAATAACAATTAATCCACATCCAATTATTAAAATTACAAATAATTTATTAAAACTAATTTGTCTGTCTGAAAATTTTATTTTTAATTTATCCCATTTTATAATTTTATTAAATAGAATTAATAATAAAAAATAAGTTAATACAAAAAAACCATATTTTATTTCATGAGTAGAAAAACTTAATAATGTTGTATAAGGTATAAAATACATAATAATTAATAATACAATTGTTATATCAGTCATTTTTTTTCTATATAACAAATTAGGAACAAAACATGATATAACAATTACAAAAAAATAAGATATTATCATAAAATCAAAATCATAGTTCAAATTAAAATGATAATATTCATAATTTGGATATACAAATTTAATATATATTAGATCAAGAAAAAATTTATATATTAAAAGTATTAATACAATTATTAAGTCAAATATTTTGGGTTTTCGTATTAAAAATAATCTTCTTTGATTTATCATATTAACAATTCACCTATTTCAAATTTATTCATGTTTCCAAAAAACATTTTCTTTTATAACCTTTGCTGGAAAACCTGCTATTATTGCATTAGATATACTATTAGATTTTGTTACTAGACTCCTAGTTCCTACTATTGTTCCAACAGCTAAATTAACACCTTTTAAAATATCAACATATGAAGCAATCCATACATGATCTCCTATATGTATTTCTTTATCAGGATTAACTAAATTTTTATTTTGATCATAAATTGGATGTCCATCATTATCTCTTATATTAATATTCCATCCAATTAAAACATCATCTCCAAAAATTATTTTATTTTGACTATAAATAAAACAATTAACATTACAAGAAAATTTTTTTCCAAAAATTATTTTTCCTCCTTTAGCACATATTGATGTACCTTGACCAATAGAAGCATTTCCATTAAAAATAATTTCTCCATTTTTTGATACAATCAAAAATGACTTTTTCCAAGAAGGAACACCTCGTTTTGCTGTTTTTTCAGCTCCAATACGAATCATAGCTGTTTTTATTTCACTGTTAATTTTAAAATTATTTTTATTTAACCCTTGTAAAGAACATGAATTCATAATTATTATTGGAAACTTTATAGCTTTATTAAATGGCAATACTCTAAAATTTATATATATTGTTTTAGGGAAAAAATATAATCCCCTTATAATTCTACTAAATAAACGCTTTAAATACATATAATACTCCATTATTTAATTTAGTGCTTTTTTATAAAATGAATCAATTTTATTAATTATCTCGTCTTCATAAAAATCTTTACATCTTATGATACAATTATTAGAAATTTTTTCATAATTAGAAATAATTAACTCAATTTTATTACAGATATCATTAGAATCAGTTGGATTAACAGAATATCCAACAATTCCATCAGGATATATATTGTCAAAACCTTGACCTTTAGAATATAAAATTGGTAATCCTTGTGACATAGCTTCAATATAAACTCTTCCAAATGTTTCTATTAAAGAAGGAAGTAAAAAAATATGATTTTCTTTATATATTTCTTTTAACTTTTCTCTTTTTGAAAATGAAATTATTTTTACAAATTCAAATTTTTGAATTTGTTTTAATTCTTTTTCATCTTCTACATCGCCAACAACAGTCAGTTGAGCTTTATAGCCTCGAGAAATAAGTAATTCAACAGACTTTACTGCCATTAATATATTTTTTACTTTATTAATCCTTGCAACAGTTAGAATTTTTATACAATCTTTTTTCAATATAGATTTGCATTCTTTTACTGTATTTAATTGCCAAAATAATTCTAATGGATTTCCTATAACAACACTTTTTTTTAAAATATCTTCTCTCATATTTTTAGGAATAAATTTATTAATAAATTCATCTTTATGAGATTTAGATAAAAATAAAATTCCATTAGCTTCTTTAACATTTTTTATTGCCATTTTATGAAAGAATGGTAATTTTATCCATCCCATTAAATCAGTAGCCCTAACAGAAACTACATATGGTAACTGATATTTTTTTTTAATTCTTCTCGCTGTCCATCCACTACTCAACATAAGATGTGAATGAAGAAGATCAAAATCTTTAGGATTATAATTTTTTAAAAAATTCTTTTCTATTTTTAGTTGTCTTGGAAAAAAAAGAATTCTATCAATTGGCTTCCAACATTCTACATGAATAACATTATTATCTATAACATTTAAAAATTTTTCTGAAATTCCATCACCAATTTTAGCTGAATTAAATACTTTTACAATATGTCCCATACGATATAAGCCATCCATTTGTTGTCGGTATAATAAAGCTTGATGAAAATATGTACATAAATAAATTATTTTCATATATGCCTCCAAATTTTATTTTCTTATATAAATCCTTTTCCAAACAGCCAAAATTGCATATCTAATAAAACAATAACAACTAAATGGTAGTGATAATTTTTCGATTTCTCTATATAAATACCATATTCCTTTAATAGCCTTAAATTTATTACTTGATAAAGAATTTTCTGTTCTTCTATACATTGCAAGAATCTCATCAAATCCATAACAATTTATACCTGATTTTAAAATTTGCAACCATGTAGCAGCATCTTGTCTTCTTCTGATATTTGGCATAATTAATAATTCTTTTTTTACAATATTTGTATCAACCATAATTCCAACTGTTTGTAATAAATTATTAGTCAAAAATCCAATATAGTTTACTTCATTAAGCATATGTATTTTTTTATTCAATTTATTTCCTAAATTATCAATAACTTCATACGATGTACAAGTAAACCCATATTTATTTTCAATCATAAATTTAATTTGTTTCTCTAATTTATTTGAATACCATAAATCATCTGAATCTAAATATGTTATAAATCTTCCATTCGATTTACTCAAAGCATAATTTCTTGCTACTGCTGCACCACTATTCCTATCTAATTTATAATACTTTATTCTATTATCATCAATTGCATAATTATTAATAATTTTTGCTGAATTGTCAGTTGAACAATCATCTACTAAAATCATTTCAAAATTTTGATATGTTTGATTTAAAACATTTTCAATAGTTTGAGCGATATATTTTTCACAATTATACACAGGAGTTATTATTGAAATTTTAAACACATCTTCTTCCAAATTAAACTGCTCCTTCTTTCTTAAATACAGCTGTAAATGTTTTCATAAATATCTTCCAATCAAAAATCAAACATTTATGCTTATTATAAAAACTATCTAATCTACATCTATTTTCAAAATTTATCTTACTTCTTCCATTCGCTTGCCAAAGACCAGTTATTCCTGGTTTACATGTTATTATATCTTCATAGTACTTTTTCATATCTTCCTTTTCTCTTGGAAGGTATGGTCTTGGTCCTACCATTGACATTTCACCTTTTAGTACATTTATAAATTGTCCAAATTCATCAAGGCTTGTTTTTCTTATAAACTTTCCTATTTTTGTAATTCTAGGATCGTTCTTTAATTTTTTGTTTTTTAAATATTCTGCTTTTATTTCTGGATTTTTTTCCATTAAATCCTCTAATACTTGCTCTGCGTTTGGCACCATACTTCTTATTTTGTATATATAAATTTTCTTACCATCTTTTCCAATTCGTTCTTGTTTAAATAGAATTGGTGCTTTATCTTTGTGTAGTAAATATGCTATTTTTACTACTATCATTATTGGTATTAAACATATACAACCTATGATTCCACATATGATGTCAAAACTTCTTTTTGCAAACATATAAAAATTGTTCCAAATTTTGTATCTTAAAATATTTATAATAAAATTTGCTTTTGAAAATTTTATTAACTTTGAGTTTTTCATTCGTAAGTTTGAATCGATCACATTGATCTCATTTTCATCCATTACTACATCTCCTTCTATTTTTTAAAACACATTTTGGAAATTCTGAGTATTGTTAGATTTCTCAATTCTTTATGTGCACTTTTTGGTACACATTGCCGTTACTCAAGCTAGCAAACTTAGCTTATAGCTAAATTTGCTACCTAATTATTTCTAATTAGGATTTAGTTTAATGTATATTTAACTGCTTTCAAATGAATTTTTTTACTTGACATTAACAATTGCTTTCAATTAAATATTTTTAACTTTAAATAATTCGAATTTTACGTTTTCTAACTTTTTTCTATTTCTTTTCCAAACTTCTTTAAACACATGATTCCTATATTCATTGCTGTATTAAAAT
>CANRGN010000048.1 GCA_947630235.1 uncultured Clostridia bacterium | reverse complement strand
GTTTACTAAAAATACTTGAAAGCATTGATAATTCGTTTTAAAATTAAGAATCATTAACTAGTAACTTTTCTTTAGGAATATTTGAATAAATTAATTGACATTGTTTGAAATTTTATATATAATAGTTTTGAAAACTATGTGATATATTGGCAAAAAATACTAGGAGGGTATAGGTATGAAATTTACGGAGACTTTTAATAGTGCAACTAGATTTTCGAATATAAGAGAAATTATTTATAATTCTGTAAAATTATATCCGGATAATAATGCTTTTATTTTGAAGAAAGATGTAAAGAAAGAAGAATATGTATATATTACATATAAAAAATTTTTAGAAGATATTAATAATTTAGGTACTGCATTTTTTAATTTAGGGTTAAAAGGAAAAAGAATTGCTATATGTGGTATGAATAGTTATGAATGGATTTTGAGTTATGCTACTAATTTATTAGGAAATATAATTTCTGTTCCTTTAGATAAAGGGTTAATGTATGGAGAATTAGAATCTTCTTTAATTAGAAGTAAAGCTGATGCAATTGTTTATGATGCAAAGCAGGAGGATATGATTAAAGAAATTAGAGAAAAAGGAAATACTAATTTAAAAGAATATT
This sequence comes from uncultured Clostridia bacterium, assembly GCA_947630235.1. Taxonomy (GTDB): domain Bacteria; phylum Bacillota; class Clostridia; order TANB77; family CAG-508; genus Scatovivens. The sequence continues at coordinate 16,694 of CANRGN010000048.1, read as the reverse complement.
TTTGCATGGGAGATAGTGAAGAATTTAAAACTATTGAATCTCTTTTAGAAAAAGGAAAAAATTTAAGAAAACTTGGAAAGAATGATTTTGAAAATGTTGAAATAGATAATGATGATATGAAAATTATTTTATTTACATCTGGAACAACAGCAATGTCTAAAGCTATTATGCTTAGTGAAAGAAATATAGCAGAAAATATTTATTCAATGCAACTTGTAGAAAAATTACTTCCAACAGATGTAAATATGGCAATACTTCCTTTTCATCATGCTTATGGATCTACTGGAATCTTAATGATGCTTGCAAGTGGTGTTACTAATTGTTTTACAGATGGTTTGAAATATATTGCTAAAAATATGAAGGAATATAAAGTTAGTGTTTATATTGGTGTTCCTCAACTTATTGAGCTTATGTATAAAAAGATAATGGCAGAAGTAGAAAAATCTGGTAAGATGGATAAAGTTAAAAAAGGTATTAAAATAAGTAATTTTTTACTAAAATTTCATATAGATATTAGAAGAAAATTATTTAAAGAAATTATAGATGCTGTAGGTGGAAATTTGCGTTTTATAGTAAATGGAGCATCAAACTTAGATAAGGAAGTTTCTATAGGATTTAATAATTTGGGAATACATACTGTACAAGGATATGGATTAAGTGAAACAGCGCCTGTTGCTTGCTCAGAAAATGATAAATATATTAAACCAGGATCTGTTGGCAAACCAATGCCTAATATGGAAATTGAAATTTATAATCCAGATGAAAATGGAATTGGTGAAATAAGATTAAAAGGGCCAAATGTATTTTTAGGATATTATGAAAATGAGGAGGCTACTAAAGAAGCTTTACGAGATGGTTGGTTTTATACAGGCGATTTAGGATATATTGATAAAGATAATTTCTTATTTTTAACTGGTAGACAAAAAAATATGATAGTATTAAAAAATGGAAAAAAAGTTTTTCCAGAGGAATTTGAAGCTTTAATTAATCAATTTGAAGAAGTTAAAGAATGTATGGTTTTTGGGCTTCCAAAAGAGGATGATGATGTTTTAATTTCTGTAAAAATTCAGTATGATGAGGATTATATTAAAAAGGCATATCCTGATAAATCAATGGAGGAAGTTGAAAAAATTTTTTGGAATAAAATTAAAGAATTAAATAAAACTTTCCCTAAGTATAAATATATTAAAAATATGATTTTTACTAAAGAGGATTTTATAAAAACTTCTACAGGTAAGATTAAGAGATATGAGGAAATGAAAAAAATAGAAAAATAAAAATTAAGGAGCAGTAATTTTTTGCTCCTTAATTTTTTTTGCATATTGAATATAAAAAGCTGTTATTTTTTTTAGAAATATTATTAAACCTTCCATTCAAAGTTATATTACATTTTTAAATTATTACTCAATATTAGTTTTATATGAGCAAAGTTTTGTTATTTTTTTTAATGAGATAATGTAGTATATAGAAAAGATAAAATTTATAGCTAATTTTACATATAAGAATTCACTAATTTGTAATAGATTAATAACTATTATAGATATAATAAACCAAATTATTAACTTTGAAAAAACTAATAATATTGGGTTAAATATTAGTTTTAAAAAATTGCAATATTCTAAATATGTTAATTCAAAACTATATAAAGGAAGCGATAGGAAAAATATTTTTGATATGTATTTTATTGAATTTAGTATACCTGTTTCATAATTTTTTATTATTGGTAGTTTATGTATGTATTTATATAGAAAAAAATATAGTATTGCAAAATATATAAATAGTGTAATTGATGAAATCAATATTTTTTGTGATAATTTTTTTTTATCAAAATTATTTAAATTAAATAAAGATAATTTTTTATTATTTATTTTTATTCTAAAAATTAGTTTTGAAATAATTGCTCCTAATATTAAAAAGCTAATTAATAAAACAAATATAATTTTGAAGCTAGTTATAACAGAATCGTTAAAGTTTTTAAAAAAATTTAAATAACTAATATAATACAAAGGAATAGTTAAAATAAGTATAAAATATTTTAATAAATTTTTTTTCATTATTAAGCCTCCTTGTTTATTAGAATTATATTAACATATAAATAATAATTTTAAAACATAAAAGTAGAAGCTTGTAATAAAAATGTAAAATAAAATTTTAAAAAAACTATTGCAAAATGTAAATTTATATATTAAAATCTTAATCGAAGTGGAGAGAAGTGTCACAAAGTGGTAAATAGAGAAGAGGTGATCCTAATGCTAATTGGTGAGTATGAACACTCTCTTGATACAAAAGGAAGGCTTATCATGCCAGTTAAGCTTAGAGAAGACATAGGAGAAAAATTCATAATTACCAAAGGGCTAGATGGATGCTTATTTATATTTTCATTAAATGAATGGACAATTTTCGAAACAAAATTAAAACAATTACCAATTTCAAATAAAGATGCTAGAATGTTTTCAAGATTCTTTTTTTCAGGAGCGATAGATTCTGAACTTGATAAACAAGGTAGATTTTTAATTTCCAGTAATTTAAGGGAATTTGCTAATTTGCAAAAAGATGTTATAATTGTTGGAATGAATTCTAGAATTGAAGTTTGGAGCAAAGAAAAATGGGATAATTGTAAAAATGATATTTCTGCAGATGATATTGCAGAAAAGATGGAAATGCTTGGTATATAATACTTTTTTTAAAAGGATTATATAAAAATACAAAAGATTTTTAGAATACTAAAGATAAAATTTGAACCTAATTGTTTAAATTTATAAAGTATTCTACAAAAGATAAAGAATATATAATTCACTTATGATTATATAGATACAAAAGATTTAAAAAATACAAAAGAATTTAGTTAAACAAATGATGAAAAGAGGATGCTTAATTTTTTATGCATCCTTTTAAGCTATTATATAAATTTAGGTGAAAGTAATGAGTATAGAAAATTTTAATCATAAATCTGTTTTATTAAATGAATGTATAGATGGTTTAAATATAAAGCCTAATGGAATTTATATTGATGGAACTATGGGAGGAGCAGGGCATAGCATAGAAATTATAAAAAGGTTATCTAAAGCTGGATTACTTATAGGAATAGATAGAGATGAAGATGCTTTATCTGTTGCAAAAGAGCGTTTAAATGGTTATAATAATGTAAAATATATACATGGAAATCATGATGATATAAAAAGTATTTTAAAAGATTTAAATATAGATAAAGTTGATGGCATTCTTTTAGATTTAGGAGTTTCTTCATATCAGTTAGATGAAAAAAATAGAGGTTTTAGCTATTTAGGAGATGCTAGATTAGATATGAGAATGGACCAAAGTCAAACTCTTGATGCAGAATATATTGTAAATAATTATGATGAGGAGGAATTGGCAAAAATATTTTTTGAATATGGAGAAGAAAAATTTTCTAAAAAAATAGCTAGAAATATTATTGAATATAGAAAAAAACAAAAAATAGAAACTACAAATGAGTTAGTAGATATAATAGATAAATCTATACCAGCAAGTTTTAAAAATAATGGACATCCTGCAAAAAGAGTATTTCAAGCTATAAGAATTGAAGTAAATAACGAAATAAAGCCATTATATGAAACTGTGATAAATTGTATAGATGTATTAAAAGAAGAAGGTAGGCTTTGTATAATAACATTTCATTCTTTAGAAGATAGAGCAGTAAAAAATGCAATGATTGAAGCTTCTGGAAAATGTACATGCCCACCAGGATTACCATATTGCAGTTGTGGAGCAATTTCAAAAGGAAAAATAATTACTAGAAAACCAATTTTACCATCTGATGATGAGATAAATAATAATAGTAGAAGTAAAAGTGCAAAACTTAGAATATTTGAGGGAAGGAGTAGCTTATGAATGAGCAAACTAAAAATGAAAATAAATTAAAGAACAATGCTTATAGTAAAAAAGCTAAAAAAGGGCTTGATAATTTAACATTTTTAGATAAAACAAAAATTGTAATTGCTTTTTCAATAATTTTTATATTATTATTTTTAATTATGTATAGAAATTCAAAAATAAGCGAATCATTTGCTGAAATAAATAAAATAAAAAACGAAATAAGTATAGTAGAGAAGGATAATAATCAATTAGAAGTTGAAATTCAAAGTTCTTTGAATTTATATAATGTAGAACAGTCTGCTAAAGATTTATTAGGAATGCAAAAGTTAACTAATAGTCAAACTATATATATTACATTACCAAAAAAAGATTATATTGAGGCTAGTGTAGAAGGAGTAGAAATAGAAAAAACTAGTATATTTGATAAAATAAAAAATAAATTTATAGATATATTTAAATAAAAACCACATTGGTTACGTAAAATATGTTATATTTTATGTAACCAATGTGGTTTTTATTTAATAATTTTTACCTAAAAGTTTTGGAATATTTAATAATATTTTATTAAATTTATTAAATATACTAGATTCCTTTTTAGAATTTATTTTTGAAATTGAGGATATATGTTCTGTAGGAATTAAGGCTTGTGTTAAATTAAAATTTGTTATTTTTTTCACTGGTTCTACAATATATCCATTAACTATTTTGGGTACTAATGTTGATTTATCTTTATTTAATGGTTTGGGTAAAATTATTTCTTGAGGTTTTGATGTGTTTTTTAATAATTGTGATGTATAAAAAGTTTTATATATATTATCTTTATTACAAAAAAATCTATATGGTAATTCCTTCATACTACTATTTTCTGTTAATATCAAATTAGATTTTTTTATGTATAATTGATAATCTTTATAATTATTGTTATCTAATTTATTTAATTCATCACTAAAAAAGAAATATAAAAATCCAGGTTGTTCTATATGAATTACAATTGAATTATTAGTATTTAGTTTTATTTTTTTATATTCAAATGAATTTGGTGTATATCCATAATGTAAATATATTTCTTTAGAATTTTTTAATTTTCCAGAATAATTTATTTCTAAATTTGAATTTTCAATTAATTTTGAAGTGTTAATTGTTACATCTTTTGTAATTTCCATATTAAATTCCATTCCTTTCTTAAGAACGAATAATATAAATATTCATAATTATTATATATATAATAATTAATTCTTTCAATAAATTTAACTAAATTATATTTAAAATGTAATATTTATTTTATTAAAAAAATAAATTTAGTTAGGAGGAAATTATGAAAAGTATATTAGGTTTGAAAAAAAGAAGTAGATTAATTTTTTGGTTTTTTTTATTAGGATGTGTGATAGTTTCAACAAAGCTAGCTTGGGTCCAATTTGTACAAGGAGAAGATTTAAGTTCTAAAGCTGTAGAGCAATTAAATTCTAGTAGAGGAATAAATTCAAAAAGGGGAACTATTTTTGATAATACCGAAAAAAATATATTAGCACAAAGTAGTACTGTTTATACAATAACTGTTAATCCTGTAAATATAAAAAAAGAAGATAAAGAAAAGGTTGCAAAAGCATTTGTTGAATTTTTTGATTTAGATTATGATAAAGTATATAAAGCAGTAAATAAAAATAGTTCTATAGAATATATAGTAAAAAAAGTAGAAAAAGAAAAAACAGATAACTTAAGAAAATGGATGAATGAAAATAATATTTTAACTGGAATAAATATAGATGAAGATACAAAAAGATTTTATCCATATGGTGATTTAGCTTCTCAAGTAATTGGATTTTGTGGTAGTGATAATCAAGGATTAGATGGAATAGAAGCAAAATATAATGATATTTTATCTGGAAAAAAGGGAAGTATTAATAAAGCAACTGATGCAAAGGGAAATAATTTTGGAAAAGATGGAGAATCGTATACAGATCCAGAAGATGGAGATAATGTAGTATTATCTATAGATATGACAATTCAGTCCATAGTAGAAAAATATTTAGAAGAAGCTTGTATCGACAATAAGTGTACAGATGGTGGAAATGTTATCATGATGAATCCTAAAACAGGAGATGTTTTGGCTATGGCAACATATCCGGGTTATGATTTAAATTCGCCATATGAAGTAAAAAATGAGGAATTAAAACAAGTATGGGATGAAATGGAGCAAAAACAAAAAACAGAATATCTTCAAAGCTTGTGGAGAAATAAAGCAATTGCAGATACTTATGAACCAGGTTCAACATTTAAGCTTTTAACAGCATCTGCTTCTATAGAAGAAAAAATAGCTGATCCAGATAAAGAAGGTGCATTTGCTTGTACAGGAGGAATTGAAATTGCAGGTGTTAGAATAAAGTGTTGGAGATATTATAGACCACATGGATCTCAAAGTTTAAGGCAAGCACTTATGAATTCATGTAACCCAGTATTTATAGGATTAGGACAAAAATTAGGTGTTAATACATATTATAAGTATTTAGAAAAATTTGGATTTTTAAGAAAAACAGGTATTGATTTATATGGAGAAGCAAAAAGTATTTTTTTAGCCAAAGAAAAAGTAGGACCAGTCGAACTTGCTACAATATCTTTTGGTCAGAGATTTGAAGTAACTCCAATACAAATGAGTACTATGGTATCAACTATAGCAAATAAAGGAAAATATGTTAAACCAAGATTCTTAAAGAAAATAATAGATAGTAAAACAGGTAAAGTTACGGAAATAAAACCTGAATATGGAGATCAAGTAATAACAGAAGAAACAGCTCAAAAAGTATTATCTATGATGCAATCTGTTGTTGCTGAAGGAACTGGAAAAAATGCACAAGTAAAAGGAATATCTGTTGGAGGAAAAACAGGAACCTCTGAAGATGGAGTAAATACAGGAAAATATGTAACATCTTTTATTGGAGTAGCTCCAATAGAAGATCCTCAAGTTACTATTTTAATAACACTTTATAATCCAACAGGAGAAGGAGGACACCAAGGAGGTGTGTGGTATATTTAGTCACTACATACATTTCAGCCTGTTACTGATATAAAAAAGATAAACAATAAATATTTATATTTTGATTATTTAATGAGCTTCTCTTTATGGGAAAGCTCATAATTTTTATAAAAAATTATATATCAACAAAAAAGGATAAATTTTGATAATAATAGTATTAAATTTATTTTATGTATGTTATACTTAATATAATTAGGTTTGAAAGGAAGGTTTTTTTATGGCATATATGGGTAGAGGAGGTTTTTCCTCTTTTGGTGGAGGACTTGAGCCAAATGATAATAAAAATTATGAAAGGAAGTATCGTAGAGGTAGAGTATTTTGTAGGTATTATTATATCCCATTGGATAATACCTATGTTATTTTTGAAATGATTGCAGCTATCATAATTTTTACAATTGCAGGTGTAACATTTTTAGCAACATATAAACCATCAGTAGTTGATCCTATAGAAGATACTAAAAGAACAATCATAAATACTTATATTATAATAACTTTGTCATTAGTAGTTCTTACAATACTTGCAAATTATTTTTCTAAAGATAAAAATTCACTTATAAAAAGGTTAATGGCAATATTATCACTTTCAATAATAACTATTTTAGCATTTTGGGGAATAAAAGCAAATATGGATTCAATTTATACAAAGAGTAAATTTGAACAAATATATACACAGGAATATGGTGAGCAAAAATCTGATGCTAAAACTAAATTTAACATAGGGTTGACAGGAATGAAAATGAAAACAGAAAAAGAATACTATGTTGACGAATGTGCAAAAGCTTATAATATATTTGGTATAAGAACTTATGGAATAATTGCACTTAATATATTACTTATAATTTTATTAATTTATCAAATATCTAAGGTTTCACAAATTCAAGAAAAAAGAGATAGATTAAGCAAAGATGATGCAATTTTATTTGATGAGGAACAAAATTTGAAATTTTAAAAAATATGGGAGATTTAATAAATGACTAATAAAGAAAAAGAATTTGTAAAAAATATTAATATCGATAAAGCAAAAAACAAAACAATACCTGCTATTGTTTTGACAATTATAAGTTTACTTAGTTATGTATATCCACTTATATTTGGAGATTTTGATTTTGGGATTTTTTTTGAAATTCTTACTTTGGTTTTTATATTTATGGCAAGAAGTAATATGGAAAAATATGATGAAGACCGCTCAAAAAGGTATACAATTTTTGCAATGATACCAATAGGTTGGTTACTTATATATGATTTTATTACAATACTATCCTACGTTTCAAATATGATAGATTTAACACTATTAGGACTAGATTTTGTTTTTAAAGAGGAATGTATAATATTAATTTTATTAATATTATTTGCAATCAATAAAGATTTAAGAAAAGCTGATAATCCTGAAAAATATAAAGAAAGTACAGATTGGTTTTATGAAAGATTAGATGAAAAAGATGATAAAGGCGGTAATGATAATGTTTAATGTTAAGCATTTTAGATAATGGAATTTTTTGCTATTAATGATACAATAAAAATAATTTTATTTTTTGAGAAATATTAATTATGGAGTTTTAGAGCGGTGGTTTTGATGTGAAATCTGAATATGTTTTCTTAAAAAGCTAATTGAATATATTGAAATAAAAAAACTAGAAGTTAGTATATACTAATTTCTAGTTTTTTTTTATTTACAGAAAATTTTCCTTTTTTATATTAAAAAAAAGTAATTTAACTAATATTTATACTAATGCAACCAATAGTAGCGTAGATGTAAACAACAGTTTATTTTAATTTTTTTCAAAAATAGTATAATCGAAAGTGAAGGAGATGAAAGAAATGAAAAAAATTAAAAGTAAAAAATCAATTGCAAAAGATAAAAATAATTCTTATAATGATAAGGATAAAATAATTTTTCAAAAGTTACCAGAGGTTAAGGAAAGAAATAAAAAAACATATGTAATTACTTTTATATTATTATTTATTATTATGTATTCAGGTTTGTTAAAGGGTATAGTTAATATATTAGGAATAAAATCATTACCAACTGAATTTGCATTAACATTAGATATAATATTGTTTTTAATAACTGTAGTAGTTTTAATTGTTATTTTGAAGGATACTTTTAAAAGAGATGTTAAATATTTCATAAGAAGTTGGAAAGAATATATAAAATATGGAGTTTCTACTTTAATTGTTTTTGGATTTATAGAGGGGGTTGCAAACGGAATAATTTTATCAATAGTAGGAGTTGTACCTGAAAATGAAACTGTTGTAAAAAGTTTGCCATTATTTTATCAAATAATTTTGGGAGTAATTTTAGCACCTATTGTTGAAGAAGGACTATTTAGAGGAATATTAAAGAAAATATTTAAAAATAAATATATGTTTTTAGTTATAAGTTCAGTATTTTTTGGAGCTATACATGTAATATTGGATATAACAAATTCAATGAATTTATTATACATATTTACATATTCAATTAGTGGACTAGCTTTAGCATATAATTATGAAAAAACAGATAATTTAGTATCACCAATTGCTATGCATATGATTAACAACTTATTAAGTGTTTTACTTAGTGTAGTATTATTATAAAAAATGGAGGCAAATATTATGAAATTTAATGAGAATTTAAAATATTTAAGAAAAGAAGAAAAAATGACCCAAGAAGCTTTAGCTGAAAGACTAAATGTATCAAGACAGGCAGTAACAAAATGGGAAAGTGGACAATCACTTCCAGACATAGAAAATTTAAAACAAATGGCTGATTTATTTGGAGTAACTATGGATAGTTTGGTTGGAACTGTTACAACCAAAAAAGAATCACGTCTTAATAAAAAAATAAACGATATTGGCTATTTTATATGGGCAGCAATAGTTCTACTAATAGGAATTTTTATATCAATGTATTCATTTACTGAAAAAATTACAACAAATGAAAATGTTAAAGTTGTTACATCAATTTTGGTTGTGTTAATATTATTTGCAGTGTTTATATTAATGATAAAATTATATTTGAAGGATACTGAAACTAAGATTATAAATATGAAACCGACAGAAGACGGAAAAAAAGAAAGAAAAAATATGATAATAAAAGAAGTAGGACTTCAAATGATTGTCTTTATTATATATGGATTATTAGGAGAAATTCATGCATTACCTGATAGTTTATTTACATATTTAATAAAAGTTGGAAAATGGTGTTTGATGAGTTTCATATTCGTTTTAATACTAAATATAGGTAAATATTTAAAATTAGAAAAAAAGGTAAAAGAATTAAATCAAGACTAATATTAAAATTTTGGCAAGGGGACGAAATTTCGTTCCCTTGTTAAAGATTTGTAGCGACAAAACACATAAAGGAGTGTGTGGTGTATTAAGTCCGCTACATATTTCATTTTTTAAAGTGAAATCTCCTTGCTTTTTTTTGCTATTATTGATACAATGAAAATGATTTACAAAAATATTATATATTCAAAAGATAAGAAGGGATTGAGATTAGTTATGAAAAAAAGAATTTTCTTTATTATTTTAGGTTTATTTTTATTAATAATATTGGTATTTTTGCTGTTAAATTTTAAAATTAATAACAATAATATGAAAGAAAAAAATGATGCACAAGTTGAATTACCAGAAAACAAATCTACATACACATATGGGTTAGGTATTTTTGATAAGAATTTACTTGGAGTATTCAAATATAATGAAACAGAAGATATTGAAAAATATGGACTTATGGACTTCGATGGCAATGTAGTATTAGATATAGAGTATGATAATATTAAAGAATTTTCTGAAGGAATGGCGATAATAGAAAAAGATGGAAAATATGGATATATAGATGAAAAAGGAAATATAGTAATAGATTTGGAATATGATGAAGCTGGAAAATTTGTAAATGGATTAGCTCCAGTAAAAAAAGATGGAAAATGTGGATATATAGACAAAAATGGTAATATAGCAATAGACTTTCAGTTTGATGATGTAGAATGTTTTGAAGATGGACTTGCATTAGTAGAAAAAGATGGAAAATATGGATATATAAATGAAAAAGGCGATATAATATTAGATATAAAATATGATAAGGGAGAAATATTATGGTATAGTGATGATATAATAGTATTGGAAAATGAAGATAAATATAAACTTATTGATAAATATGGAAATGAAAAAAAAGAGGTTCAGTGTGATTTTGTTGGATTTTTTGCTGAAGATGTTGTAAATGTTGCTAAAGATAGAAAATGGGGATATATGGACAAAGAAGGAAATGTAATAATAGATTTTGAGTATGATAATGCTGTTGATTTTTCAGAAGGAATGGCTGCAGTAGAAAAAGATGGAAAATGGGGATATATAGACAAAGAAGGAAATTTAGTAATAGATTTTGAGTATGATTTAGCTGCGTTTTTTGAAAATGGATTAGCTACAGTAAAAAAAGATGAAAAATGTGGATGTATAGATAAAGAGGGAAATGTAGTAATAGATTTAAAATATGATAAATGTTATGAAGACTTTGAAGATATGTTTGCAGTAGAAAAAGATGGAAAATGTGGATATATAGACAAAGAAGAAAATGTAGTAATAGATTTAGAATATGATTATATTGGAGATTTCTCAGAAGATATGGCAGTAGTTAGCAAAGATGAAAAATATGGATATATAAATAAACAAGGAGATATAGTAATAGATTTTCAATATGATGATGCTGGAGATTTTAATAATGGATATGCAAATGTAGTAAAAAATGAACAACATATAGTTATTGATAAAAATGGAAATTATATGTATATAAACCAAGATGGTGAGTTAATAAAGGAAGATAAAGATTAAAAATAATTTTATTTTTTGAGAAATATTAATTATGTAGTTTTAGACCTGTGGTTTTGATGTTAAATCTGCATATGTTTTCTTAAAAGTTAATTGAATATATTGAAATAAAAAAACTAGAAGTTAGTATATACTAATTTCTAGTTTTTTGTATAATTTACAGAAAATTTTTCTTTTTTAATTTTTTACTTATTTAGTATATAAATAAAAAAGTTTATATTTTGGATACTAAATTGAAATTAGGATATTAGAGGAAAAAAAATTCAAAAAACGTTACTTTTTGAGTAATCTATTTGAACTAATAAAGTAAATGGACAAATTTGTAATAAATTTTTTTTAATTTAATAAAATTAATTATCAAAAATTGAAAGGAAAATTTATATTGAAAATTGAAAGTAAAATTTTAAATAAATTATCCAAAAAAGGTGAATTGTATCAATTTAAAGTTGGTGATATGAGTGTGGAAATGGATTATTCTGAAAATCATAAAAGCTTTAATGAATGTATGTTAAACATTTTAAAACAAAAAGTAAAAGAGGGCTGACATTTTGCTATGAGCACGTTACATTATGTAGAGAAGGGAGATTAGCAATAATAATGGCTGGAAGAAAGTCAAAATATTCATCAGAAAATTCAAACACAAAGATAATAAAAATATGGTCAGTAGCAGTATATATTAGACTTTCACAAGAAGATAATGACAACGGAGAAGAAAAAATAGAAAGTAATAGTATAACAAGTCAAAAGGCTTTATTAAATGAATTTATTGAAGAACATGATGATTTGATGGTTTATGATACTTATGTTGATGATGGATATACAGGAACAGATTTTAATAGACCTGGATTTCAAAGGTTATTAGAGGATATGAGGAATGGCAATATTAACTGCGTTCTTGTAAAAGATCTATCAAGGCTTGGAAGAAATTACATAGAAGTTGGAAAATATATTGAGCAAATATTTCCACTATTTAATATAAGATTTATAGCAATAAATGATAGTGTGGATAGTTTTAAAAATCCTATGAGTAGTAATACTATTCTAGTTCCGTTTAAGAACCTAATAAATGATGAATATGCAAGAGATACATCTATAAAAATTAAATCAGCACTAAATGGAAGAAAGAAAAAAGGAGAGTTTGTTGGTAGCTTTCCATCTTATGGATATGTGAAGGATGAACAAAATAAACATAAGTTAGTAATAGACAAAGAACCAGCTAAAATTGTAAGAAAAATTTTTGAATGGAAGGTAAATGAAGGTCTTGGAAATTTATCAATATGCCATAGATTAAATGATATGGGAATTTTAAATCCAACAGGTTATAAAAAGAAAAAGCTAAATCAAAATTACAATAATGCTAAAATGAAGCAAGAGGATTATTCATGGTGTCCATCTACAGTTAGAAATATATTGAAAAATGATGTTTATATTGGAAATGTAACTCAAGGAAAGAGAAGAACAAAAAGTTATAAAATTCACAAAATAGAAGAGGTGCCTAAAGAAGAATGGGTAACAGTAGAAAATATGCATGAACCTATTATAGATAAGGAATTATTTGAAAAGGCACAAGGGCTAAGACAAGTTGATACAAGAGTGCAAAATAATGGAGCATTAAGTATGTGGGCAGGAATATTAAGGTGTAGCGATTGTGGTCGTGCAATGCATAAAAAATATTGTAAAAATACTAGTGGCACAGTATATGAATATTATATTTGTGGCACATATCGAAAAAAATCAAATAAGTTATGTACAAAGCATACATTGAAAGTGGAAGAATTGGAAAATAGTGTATTAGAAGCTATTAAATTGCATATTGACTTACTTATTAATACTGAAAATATACTAGAACAAATAAATAAATCTGAAACTATGCATTTAGCAAATGAAAATATTTCAAACATCAAAAAAGCTAAAGAGAAGGAGATAGAAAAAATAAGAAATTTAAAAAGATGTTTATATGAAGATTGGAAAAATGAAGATATAACAAGAGATGAATATTTAGAATACAAACAGAAATACGAGCAAGATATTGAAAAAATAATGAATATTATTTTAAATTTAGATGAGCAAAGGCAAAAAGAAGAAGACATCATAAATGAAAAGAGTAAATGGATAGAAAACTTTAAGAACTATAAAAATATATCTGAATTAGATAGAGATATTATAACAGAACTGATAGATTATATAGAAGTATATGAAAACAAGAAGATTAAAATTCATTTTAAATTTATTAATGAATGGGATAAGATCAGTGAATATTCAGAAAAGTAATTAAGATATATTAAAAAAGAATGAAATTTATATTTTATATCTTATTGGTTGTTAAATATATAATAAATAAAGAGGATTTTAAATTAATTAAAATCCTCTTTCAATTTTCCCACAAGCAATTTTCGTACCAGAATTACCACTTGGTTGAGTAGTAAAATCATCTGGCATATCGTGAATAATTATAACTTTACCAATAATATCTTTAATCTTAAATTTATTAATTAAAGCACTCAGATAAGCATATCCATTATTTTCAATTAAAGGCGGTAAATCGCCTACATGAAATGGATGAGGACATTTAGTGGGGTTAAAGTGAGTTTTTGAATTTGCAAATTCATCTTCAATATTTCCAGTACATGAAGCTCCGTTCATGGATATGAAATCCAAAAAATCTTCCTTTGCAATGGTCTTTTGATTGTGGCAAGCCATTTATTTTTGCAGTTAGCAAAACTCCATCTTTTACTTCTTTAAAAGTTACTATGCCATCTATTTTAGGATATTTGGAAGACCCTTTTATATGAGCTTTAGCTATTTTAAATATATTTGAAAACATAAATAACACCTCTAAATTTAATATTAATAATAGTATATTCACTTTGTTATATAAAGGTTAAAGAAATTTTTATGAAAAAACTGCATACTCAAAAGAGCATGCAGTTGAAAGATTAGAATTATCCTTTTATCTCATTATCTCAAATTCAGTCCGATCTTTCTCGAAAATTTGAGAAACATATGCTTCATATTTTGAAGACACATCTTCTTTATTTTCAGGAAAACCAGCTTCTACAAGGAGTGTATAGAGTCCTCTAGGACCTTCTCCTGAATATCCCAAATTGAATGCTCCCTCTATTACTAACGGTTCTTCTTCATCAGAAAAAAAGAAAGCAACACGAGTGGGAATGCCCTGCTTTATTGCCCAAACCTCCTTGAGATTATTAAGGTTATGTTGCCGTACAAGTTGAATGCCTTCTCTAGTGGTATAAACCTCCTTGACATTAAATCTCGACATTTTCAAATAATTCATATCTTAATCAATCCTTTCAAAAATATTTGTATTAACCTAGAGTAGTAAAAGGATAAATAATTAATACATATCTATATGTTAACATAATTTTTTCGGCTTTTCAAGACTTTTCTTAAAATTTCTGTATAAAGCAAAAAAAATTGAAAATAATTAAGAGATGTGATATTCTATATACGTATTTATTTAATTATAATTTTATTTAGAATATAGTAATCATCTTCACGTTATATTGGAGGTAAAGTAAATACTTGTATTTTAATAGTGCTATTATATTCACAGTAATTAAAAATAATATTAAATATAGTGCAAAATAGCATTTTACTAAAGAAAAGGAGGATTTATGAATAGAAAAAGAACGAATCGTTTAGTGGCAATATTAAATGTTGTAGAAATAATTTCATTTTTTATTTTTTATTTTTCTGCAAATTATTTATTGTCAAGTATGATGACAGGAGCTACAGGGGCAAAATCTGTATATAATAATTTTATAATTGATATTCTATTGAATAATATCAAAATAATAGTAATTCTAATAAATGGTGGAATGGGTGTTATAAATATTATTTGTTCAGTTCAAAACAGAGAAAATAAAAAAATACTATTTTGGCAACTTGTATATGGATTAAATGAATTTTCCTCAGCTGTTTGTCTAGGATTTTTCATTGATAATGATAATTTTTTGGAGTGGGTATCAAGAATTATAAGTATTATTGCAATAATACTAGGTATTATTAACTTTATTAGAATAAGAAAAAATAGACCGAAGGTAATAAAAATATTATCATATTTAGCAGTTATAATAATTTCAGTATTAAATTTAATAGGTATATTAACAGTATATTGGAATGTAATAGCAGTAATAATGCAATTTATTTATATACATTTCCAAGATAAAAATATAGATGAAAGTAAATCAAGGAAAATTGTTAATATAATTTTATATTATGTATTGCAAGCAATATTAGTGTTTGGTTTCTTTATAATGTTATTATATTCATTAATAATAACAAAAGTAAATGAAATTAAATGGAAAAATGGATTAAGTGAATTATATAATAATATTACTACTTTACAGGATAGCACAGATAAAGATGTATATATTCCAGTAGAAAAAAACTACAAGTATGGATTTATAAATGAGAATGGAGAAGAAAAAATATCTTGCCAATATGATAGAGTAACATACTTTAATGAAATTGAAATCAATAATAGTACATATTATATAGCTTTAGCAATGAAAAATAATAAATTCTTCATAATTTCAAAAATAAATGATAGTATAGAACTAAATGGTGTTTTGGAGAAATATATACAAACAATTTATAATTTCGAGAACGATTTGATTATAAGTAGTTTCAATGAAGATGGAGACTATAGACTAGCTTATATACTATCATTTGAATTTCTCTTACAAGGATTTACTAAAGAAGAAGTAACTTTATATCCACAAACAGTTGAAACAAACTATACTCAAAATATTACTTTAACAGAGAAAAAATCAAAATATTATTATAGTAATAAAAATTATTCTATGATAATAGAAAAAATATATGACGAAGATAACTATGATGAATACGAAGATAACTATGATGAATACGAAGATAACTATGATGAATACGAAGATAATTATGATGAATACGAAGATAATTATGATGAATACGAAGATAATTATGATGAATACGAAGATAATTATGATGAATACGA
>CANRGN010000047.1 GCA_947630235.1 uncultured Clostridia bacterium | reverse complement strand
TATTTAAGAATAACAGGAGAACTTAGTTTTAAAGAAATAGGAATTATTTTGAATAAAACAGAAAACTGGGCTAGAGTAACATTTTATCGAGGAAAAAATCAATTGAAGGAGGTTGATTGATATGATAGAAAAGAAAGATTGCAAAATTGTTCAAGATTTATTACCTAATTATATAGAAAAACTTACAAATGATGAAACAAATAAATATATTGAAGAACATTTAAACGAATGTAAACAATGTAAAAATATATATGATAATATGAAAAAAGATTTTGAAGTAGGTACTGAAAAACAAGATGATAGAGAAGTTAAATACATTAAAAAGTATAGTAGAAAAATGAAGATTTTAAAATTTGTGTTATTGTTTATAGTTGTATTATATGTATCACTTGTAGGAAGAAAAGCAATTATAATGACTTATACTTATTCAAAATCAACACAATACCTACAAAATGATAATTATTATGTTAAAGAATATTCTTTTGAAGGAGATCATTTAAGTATAATAGAAAGTTACAATAAAGGAGGCAATTACTTAACAAAACATACTATTGTTTCAGAGGGAAAAGAAAATAAAGTTTTAATTTATGAAAAGGATAATGATAAATTATTTTTAAGTGATAATGGTGATAAAAAATATATACTAAATTTTGATACTATGGTAGGAGGACATGTATCACCTTACTCTTATTTTTCTGATGGATTTTTAACCAATTTACAAGAGGCTTTTTTTATAAGAATAGATTCTGAATATTGTAATGGAAAAGATTGTTATGTTATTAAAGGAAAGAGTTATGTAAGATATATAGATAAAGAAACAGGATTAGCGGTAAGAAGTATAGAAAAAAATAGTGAATCAAATGATTATGTTACAGATTGTGAATTTAAATTTAATGTTGTAAAAGATAGCGATATTGTAAAACCAGACATTGCAGGATATGAATTTTTTGATGAAACTAAATAGATATTTTAAAATTATTATAATTAGTAGGTAATAAAAATGAATTTAGAAGATATAAAAAATGTTCAAGATGTATATCAATTTATAGATGAAAATATAGAATATGGTTGGATAGATATTGATGGAAAAAAACATTTGAATACAATGAAAGAATTTAGGAAACTATATAGAACTCTATCAATTGATGAAATATTAAGATATAAATTAGGAACTTGTATTGATCAAGTAAATTTAATGCATTATTTATTAAGTAAATTAAAAATAAAAAACAAGATGTTTTGTTGTAGAATATTTGAACCAGATGATTATGGAAATTTAGAGGAAGAAGAACATATGCATTGTTTTATACTTTATTATGAAAACAATAAGGTTTATCATATGGAACATCCTAATTTTGAAAAAAAGGGAATTTTTGAGTATAACTCAGAAAGTGAAGCAATTAACTCAATAGTAGATTATTATATAAAATTAAGAGGTGGAAAAGATAGTCCAACAAAAGAATTTTTTGAAGTACCTATTGGAATTAGTTTTAAAGAATTTAATAAATATATTAATCATATATAACAAAAATAAAAGGTAGGAATTTTAAAATGAGAGATTGGAATAATTAGGAGAGAAGAAAATGGAAAAAAGAGATTTATATGATGAAAAAAGAAATATTACAGGAGAAACAATTTTTAAAGGAGATAAAATTCCAGAAGGAAAATATATAGTAGTTGTTTTAGTGTTTATACAAAATTCTGAAGGAAAGTTTTTAATTCAAAAAAGAAGCCCAAAAAAGAATGGAAAGTATGCAACGACAGGTGGACATCCTAAATCTGGAGAAAGTAGTATTCAAGGAATAATTACAGAAGTACAAGAGGAAATTGGTTTAGAATTAAATCCTAATGATTTACAATTATATTTTTCAGGTAAATCTGAAAAAGAGAGAGTTTTTTGGGATGATTACTATATAAAGATGGATATAAATGATATAAATAAATTAAAATTACAAAAAGAAGAGGTTGATTCTGTTGAATGGCTTTCTAAAAATGAAATTATGGATTTTATGGCTCAAGATAAATTTTTTAAAAATCATTATGAAGAATTTGAAAATTTAGTTGAATGGCTAGATGAAAAATAAAGTTTAAATAGAATGAAAGGATAAAATATGATAGAGATAAAAAATGTTAGTCAATCATATGTGAAAGGAAATAAAGTAATTGATAATATAAGTTTAAAAATTGAAGATGGTACTGTTTTTGGAGTTATTGGTCCAAATGGAGCAGGAAAAACAACCACTATAAATATGATAACAGGAATATTGAATATAGATGAAGGTGATATATTTTTAGATGGAAAAAGTATACAAAAAGAACCTATAGAAGCAAAGAAAAAATTTGGATATGTACCAGATACACCTGAGATTTTTGAAAAATTAACAGGACTTGAATATTTGAACCTAATTGGAGATGTATATGAAGTTGAAGCTAAAGCTAAACTAGAAATAATAAATAATCTTGCAAAAGAATTTGGTATATTTGAAGATTTAAAAGATCGTATACAAACGTATTCACATGGAATGAAGCAAAAGCTTTTAATAATAAGTGTGTTAATGCATAATCCTAAAAATTGGATTTTAGATGAACCATTAACAGGATTGGATCCTAAAGCATCATTTTTATTAAAACAGTTAATGCTTCAGCATGCAAGTAAAGGAAATGTAGTACTATTTTCAACACATGTTCTAGAGGTTGCAGAAAAAATATGTGATAAAATTGCAGTTATAGATAAAGGAAAACTTATTTTTGTTGGAACAATTCAAGAGCTAAAAGAAAAATCAAAAACGAATAGTTCATTAGAAGAGTCTTTCTTAAAAATAACTGGAGAATAGGAGGAAAAGTGTTAAGTTTAACAAGTGTAATAATAAAAAATTCAAAAAGGCAAGAATTAACAAACACTAATAAATTTTTAACAATATTTGCTTTTTTTATAGTGGCTGGATTTTTAAGTTTAGTAATGGTAGGAGTTAGTATAACAGCAACTCTTCGATTAAAAGAAATTAATCAATCTTATGCTTTTGTAAATATGCTTTTTCTTATGAATTTTGTTATATTATTTTCTGAAAGTATATTTCATAGTTTAAATATATTATATTTTTCAAAAGATTTAAATACTTTTTTAAGAATGCCAATAAAGTCAAAGGATTTAGTTGGAGCTAAATTAAAGGATATGATACTATCTCAATATGAAATGGAAATATTGATGCTAGCCATTCCAACTATTACATATGGAATTATATCTAAAGTTTCAGCTTTGTTTTATGTATATTTATTTGTTATACTTTTAATATTACCAATAATTCCTATAGTTATATCTACTTTAATTATTGCTATTATTATGAGATTTACCAATTTTATTAAAAATAAAAGTAAAGTAATGTATATAACAATTATACTTTCTGTTCTTTTATTGGGAATTGTTTTAGGAGGCTTTGGAGATACAAAACAGGATTTTACAGTTTCAACTTTTGAAAAAATTATTTTGCAAGCAGATGGATTAGCAAATGAAATATCAAATAGATTTATTTTAATTAAGCCAATAATGAATACTTTATTAAATTATAATAATAATGCAGGATTAAAGAATCTTTTAATTTATTTTTTAGAAACAATAATTGTTTATGAAATAGGAGTTTCTATAATTTCACGAATATATTTAAAAGGAGCAATAGGAACAGTTATAAATGGACAAAAATTTAGAAAAAAATTAGATAAGCTAACGCAAATTGACTTGAAAAAAAGAAATAAAGAAAAAACATATTTTGAAAAAGAACTAAAAATAACTTTAAGATCTCCAATATTTTTAATTCAATGTATATTAATGCCTTTGCTATATCCTGTTATTACATCAATAGTTATTTTTGCAATATTGCGTTTTGCACAAAAAGTAAATGTAGATGTAATGAGAGATATTTTACAAAAGGTAAAAAATGGATTAGGTTATTCTGCATTTTTAGCAGTTGCACAAGGATTTTTTATGCTTAATTTTAGTTCTATAATAGCAGTATCAAAAGAAGGAAGAAGTTCAATTTTACTAAAAACATTTCCAATATCGTTAGAAAAGCAATTTAAATTAAAAACTAGAATAGGAATAATTATAAATAGTTTATCAATAATAATTATTACTACAACATATTATTATTTGTTTAAGAATTTTATTTTAGCATTACTAATGTTTATTAGTTTAGAATTGCTTAATGTATTTGGTGAAAAATGGAAACTTTTAGTTGATTTAAAAAATCCTCAAATTAAATGGAGTGCAGAATATACAATGATGAAACAAAATACAAATGTTATGTATGAACTTTTTTATACTATTTTAGTTGTTATTTTTCTAGCTTTTATTGGTTTAATATTTAAGACTGTTGAAAATACAAGTATTTGTATTTTATGTATATTAATATTATTAAATGTAATGATGGATAGTTATATTTATAAAAATATCCGTAAAATTTTTAAAAATCTTTTTTAATATTTTTAGCTTGTTATCAAAAAATAAATGTGATATAATACATCTCATTAAAATATGAGCGAAAGGTAGGGAGTAATATGTCATATAATTTTAAAGAGGTAGAAAAAAAATGGCAAACAAAATGGTATACAGAAGGAACTTTTAATGCTAAAGAAGATTATAGTATGAAAAAATGGTATGGACTTATTGAATTTCCATATCCATCTGGTCAAGGTCTTCATGTTGGACATCCAAGAAGTTATACAGCTTTAGATATAATAGCTAGAAAAAAAAGAATGGAAGGATATAATGTTTTATATCCAATTGGTTTTGATGCATTCGGACTCCCTGCAGAAAATTATGCTATAAAAAATCATGTTCATCCTAAAATTACAACAGAGAAAAATGTAAATCATTTTAGAGATCAACTAAAATCATTAGGATTTTCTTTTGATTGGTCTAGAGAAGTAAATACAACAGATCCAAATTATTATAAATGGACACAATGGATTTTTATTAAATTATTTGAAAAAGGATTAGCATACAAAACTACGATGCCAATAAATTTTTGTACAGGTTGTAAAGTTGGACTTGCAAATGAAGAAGTTGTAAATGGAGTATGTGAAAGATGTGGAAGTCCTGTTGTACAAAAAGAAAAATCACAATGGATGCTTGGAATTACAAAATATGCTCAAAGGCTTATTGATGATTTAGATGATATTGATTTTCTAGATAAAATAAAAGCACAACAAAAAAATTGGATAGGAAGATCAGAAGGTGCAGAAGTTAATTTCAAAATTGAAGGAACTGATGATACTCTTCTTATATATACAACAAGGCCAGATACAATATTTGGAGCTACATATATGGTTGTTGCACCAGAACATGGAATAATTGAAAAATATGCTGATAAAATAAAAAACTTAGATGAAGTAAATGATTATAAACAAAAAGCTTCTTTAAAATCAGCTTTTGAAAGATCTGAGCTTAACAAAGAAAAATCAGGTGTTGAAATTAAAGGCATTAAAGCTATAAATCCACTTACAAATGAAGCTATACCAATTTGGATATCAGATTATGTTTTAATGACTTATGGAACAGGTGCTATTATGGCTGTTCCAGCTCATGATACTAGAGATTTTGAATTTGCTACTAAATTCAATCTTCCAATAAAACAAGTAATTAAACCAAAAGATGGAGAGGCTAAAGAAAAATTAGAAGAAGCATTTACAGATGTATATAATGGAGTATCTATAAATTCTGGATTTTTAACTGGTTTAGATTCTAAAACTGCTATTGAAAAAGCTATAAATTATATTGAAGAAAATAAACTTGGAAAAAGAAAAGTAAATTATAAATTAAGAGACTGGGTATTTTCTCGTCAAAGATATTGGGGAGAACCTATACCTATGGTATATTGTGAATGTTGTGGATGGAATCCTATTCCAGAAGATCAGCTTCCACTTAAACTTCCAGAAATAGATGATTATGAGCCAGGTGAAAATGGTGAATCTCCACTTGCAAAATTAACAGATTGGATAAAAACTACTTGCCCAAAATGTGGAAAAGAAGCTAAACGTGAAACTGATACAATGCCTCAATGGGCTGGATCTTCATGGTATTTCTTAAGGTATATGGATCCTCATAATGATAAAGAAATTGCTTCAAAAGAAGCTTTAGAATATTGGTCACCAATAGATTGGTATAATGGTGGAATGGAGCATACAACTCTTCATTTATTATATTCTAGATTTTGGCATAAATTCTTATATGATATTGGTATTGTACCTACAAAAGAACCTTATCAAAAGAGAACATCACATGGAATGATTCTTGGTTCTAATGGAGAAAAAATGTCAAAATCAAAAGGAAATGTTGTAAATCCTGATGATATTGTTGAAGAATTTGGAGCTGATACTTTAAGAGTTTATGAAATGTTTATGGGACCTTTTGATCAAACAGCACCATGGTCTATGGAGAGTATTAGAGGATGTAATAAATTTTTAGATAGAGTTTGGAAGCTTCAAGATTTATTAAATGATGAAAATGGATATTCAGAAAAACATGAAAAAATGATGCATAAAGCAATTAAAAAGGTTTCATCAGATATAGAAGAAATGAAATTTAATACAGCTGTTAGTACATTTATGACAATGACAAATGAATTTTATAAAGATAAATATTTAACTAAAGATGAATATAAAACATTTTTACAATTGTTAAATCCGTTTGCACCTCATATTACAGAAGAACTTTATGAGATAATTGGAGAACCAAAAACAATAAATGAAACTACATGGCCAAAATATGATGAAGCAAAAACAATAGATGATGAAATAGAGGTTCCAGTTCAAGTAAATGGAAAATTAAAAGGAACTGTAGTAGTTCCAAAAGATGCTGATGAAGAAGCTGTTAAAGAAAAAGTAAAAGAAGTTGAAAATGTTCAAAAAGTTATAGATGGAAAAACAATTGTAAAAGAGATTTATGTTAAAGGAAAAATTTATAATATTGTTGTAAAATAGTAACTATAAAGTCTGTTTTTATAAAAAAATTTATGAAATAAAAAAATTCTCTCATTATTGAGAGAATTTTTTATTCAATAGGAAAGTTCTCTAAAGCTATAATGTCCACTCTTGTTTTTTTGATAAAATTTTATTGATAAAATATTGTTGATAAATAATTATACTTTTGTTATAATAGCTTTGAAAATTATTTATTATACAAGATATATTAAAAAATACTAATTTCTAATAAATACAAAAGATTTTGCAAATTCATTGATGTTTTTTAAGGAGAAAAATGAAAAAAGTTGTTATAATAGGAGCAGGACCAGCTGGATTAACAGCTGCTAATGAATTGTTAGATTCAAAAGAATATGAAGTAATTGTTTTAGAAGAAACTTCGGATATAGGGGGAATTTCTAAAACAGTAAAATATAATGGAAACAGAATGGATATTGGCGGACATAGATTTTTTTCTAAAGATGAGAGAATTTTAAAATATTGGAAAGAAATAATGCCAATACAAGGAAAAGGTGCTTATGATGATTTAAAGCTAGAAAATGATAAAAAACTAGAACAAAATGGACCAGATCCTGAAAAAGAAGATAATGTAATGCTAATAAGAAAGAGAGTTTCTAGAATATATTATTTAAAAAAATTTTTTGATTATCCAATAAGCATGAAAAAGGAAACATTTACTAATATGGGATTTTCAAGAACAGTAAAATCAGGATTTAGCTATCTTAAGTCTACAATTGTAAAAAGAAAAGAAGATTCTTTAGAAAATTTTTACATAAATAGATTTGGAAAAGTTTTGTATAGTATGTTTTTTGAAAAATATACAGAAAAATTATGGGGAAGACATCCTAGTCAAATTTCAGCAGATTGGGGAGCACAAAGAGTAAAAGGATTATCAATTACTGCTGTTATTAAAGATATGTTTTCAAAAAAATTTGGTAAAAAAAATAATAAAAAGGTAGAAACATCATTAATTGAAGAATTTTGGTATCCAAAATATGGACCTGGTCAATTGTGGGAAAGATTAGCTACTATTGTTGAAGAAAAAGGTGGAGTAATACAAAAAAATCATAAGGTTACAAAAATAAATATAGAGGATAACAATATTATTTCTGTAGAGTGTGATGTAAATGGTAAAACAGAAATAATTTCTGGAGATATTTTTATTTCTTCTATGCCTTTAAAAGATTTAGTAATTGGAATGCAAGGTGAAGAAGTGCCTGAAAATATATTAAAAATCGCACAAGGATTACCATATAGAGATTTTATGACTGTTGGATTATTGGTAAATAAATTAAAAATAAAAAATCAAACAAATATAAAAACTTTATCAAATATAGTTCCTGATTGTTGGATATACATTCAAGAACCTGATGTAAAATTAGGAAGGTTGCAAATTTTTAATAACTGGTCTCCATATATGGTAAAAAATCCTGAAGATACAGTATGGATAGGACTTGAATACTTTGCAAATGAAGATGATAAATATTGGAATATGAGTGAAGAGGAATTTATTGATTTTGCAATTAGAGAATTAGAAAGTATCGGTATTATAGATAAAGAAGATGTTTTAGATAAACATATGGAAAAAGTAAAAAAAGCATATCCAGCATATTTTGATACATATTCACAAATTGATGAATTAGTGGATTATATAAATAAATTTCCAAATTTATATTGTATAGGTAGAAATGGACAACATAGATATAATAATATGGATCATTCAATGTTAACTGCAATAGAAGCAGTAAATAATATAAAAAATAATATAGAAAATAAAGATAATATTTGGAATGTAAATACAGAAAGTGAATATCATGAAAAAAAATAGTCAATATTTAAAAATATATTATTAATTTTAGCATTTTTTATATAAAAAAGGAGAACAGAAAATGGAGTATTATAAAAAAATAAGGCAATATCTTGGGCATGATCCAATACTTACTGCAGGAGCAGTATTAATAGTACTTAATGAGAATAAAGAAATTTTATTGCAACTTAGATCTGATTTTAAAAAATGGGGAGTTATTGGTGGTGGAATGGAAATAGGTGAAACTATGGAGGAAACTGCCAAAAGAGAACTAGAAGAAGAAACTGGATTGCTTGCAGATTCTTTAGAACTTGTAGATTTAGTTTCAGGACCTGAAACCTATAGGATATATCCAAATGGAGATAAGGTTTATGATGTAACTGCTATTTATATGGTTACAAAATATCATGGTAATTTAAAAATAAATGATGATGAATCATTAGAATTAAAATGGTTTGATGTAACTAGTAAAGTTGAAGATGATATGCCAGATTTTATGAAAAATTACTGGAGAAGAATTAAAAATATAATTGAGAAAAGATACAAAAATTAAAAGGAGATAATTTATGAAGCCGATTATTGGAATATTGGGAAGTGCTATAAAAACTATTACAGAATATACTTCAGTTGTGTGTATGGATAAGTATAGAAATGCAATTATTAAACTTGGTGGAATTCCAATGATGATTCTTCCAACTCAATATGCAAATTATGATGATATTAGACCAGCTGAAATGCCAAGAATGACCTCACAAGAAATAGAAGATTTAAAGAGACAAGTGGATTTATGTGATGGTATTTTATTGCCTGGTGGAAATAGAATTTATGAATATGCTTATGAAGTTTTGGAATACGCTTGCAAAAAAGATGTTCCGTGTTTGGGAATTTGTTTAGGAATGCAAACAATGGCGTGTTGTAAAAATGATAGAAATAGTAAAATATTAACTAGAATAGATTCAAATATTAATCATAAAAATTTAAATCCAGAATATGTTCATTTTGTTAATATCGAAAAAGATACTAAACTTTATAGCATATTAAAAAATGAAAAGATTAGAGTAAATAGCAAACATAATTATTGTATAAAAGAAGCGAACAATCTTAAAATATCAGCATATTCTGAAGATGGAATAATAGAAGCAATTGAACTTGAAGATAAGAAATTTTTTATCGGAGTTCAGTGGCATCCTGAAGATTTACTAGATGATAATATGGAAAATATAATAAGAGGATTAATTGATTTTTCAAAAAAATAAATTAATTATATTGTTTTTTTTTAATATATGATATAATAATTTATATTAAAAATTGGAGGTTTTTTTATGTCATTTAAAATTAGAAATTTAAAAAATGAAAATAGAGATATAATCTCTCAACTTGAAAATTATAGTGTTTTGGAATATGATAAAGATGCGAGTGTATCACCACACAATGCAGTAACAGAATATTTTATGGGACAAATGGGTGTTAAAAGACGTCAATTAGTAGTAAAATTAGATGGAAATGGTAGTACTCTTATTACACAAGCTGGTGCAATGCAATGGATTGCTGGAAATCTTGATGCAACTTCTGGAGTAAAAGGTGTTGGTGATTTATTAGGAAAAATGGTTAAAGGAGCTGTAACTAAAGAAACTGCTGTTAAACCAGAATATAAAGGAAAAGGAATTATTGTTTTAGAACCTACATATAAATTTATTATACTACAAAGAGTAGAAGAATGGTCTAGCGGACTTACTATCGAAGATGGAATGTTTTTAGCTTGTGATGGAACTGTTAACCAAAATGTTGTAGCTCGTTCAAATTTATCATCAGCAGTACTTGGAGGAGAAGGCATATTCAATTTAAGTCTACAAGGCTCTGGAATTGTTGCATTAGAAAGTAATGTTCCTGAATCAGAATTACTTCAAGTAGAACTTGAAAATGATGTATTAAAAATTGATGGAAATTTAGCAGTATGTTGGTCATCATCATTAGATTTTACAGTAGAACGTTCAACAAAATCTTTAATTGGATCTGCTATTAGTGGTGAAGGTTTAGTTAATGTATATAGAGGTACTGGAAAAGTTTTACTTTGTCCTGTTGCTCCAACTAGTAGTTTATATTTATCAACTAATACTCTAGCTGCTAAAGCTGCTGCTCCACAAAGTAATACTTTTAGAAGATAATTTTTTTGGAGATTTTTTTATGAATTTATTGAAATGCGAAAAAGTAAAAAGATTTAAAATAGTTTTATTATTATGTTTTGCTTTATTTTGGATGTTTGGCATTTTCAAATTATCTAATATGAATACAACTAATTCTAATGGAAAAAGTATAGAAATAATAGGAATGTTTATTGAAGATGCATTAGATATAACAAATGAATATGGAATTACTAATTCTTATCCTAGTAATCAAAAGGTACAACGTGCATCTAGGCTAATTAATGCACCAATGAGAAAAGTAATGCATGCTTCTGTATATTTTGGATTAGCTTTTTTCATTATAATAGTTTTAGATATTATATTTGATAATAAAAAATATGGTTATTCTATATTTTTAGCTTTTTTAATATGTGTTTTATTTGCAATTAGTGATGAATTTCATCAAACGTTCGTTAATGGAAGGACTGGTAGAATATTAGATGTTTTTATTGATTCATTGGGAAGTATAGTAGGAATATTTTTTTATTCTACTTATCATATAGTTTATATTTTGGGATATAAACGAGCTAAAAATGAAAATATACAAGTATCATAGAAAAAAACTACAAATTCAATTAAATAAATAAAAACGGATCTTAAAATAAATAAGATTCGTTTTTTATTTGTATAATAAAGTAATTTTTTTATTTTTAATTTCTATAAATCGTTCTTCTTTTAAATTTTTTAGTTCTCTAAACATTGCAGATCTATTTACAGCTATATAATCAGCTAAATCTTTTAATGTAAAAGGAAGATAAATATATTTAGAACGAGATTTTTTATATTCTATTTCAAAATATTCTAATAATTTGTTTCTTATTTGTTTTTTTTCTAATATTTTTATTCTCTCATTACTAATTTTATATTTTATGTTTATTATATTAAATAAATTTCTAAGAAATGTATTAAAGTAACTGTATTGAAGATTTTTGGGATTTATTATTTTATTATAATCAATTACTAGTACTTCAGTATTTTCTTTGGCAAATATTTGATAATCTTCATTAGTAGTAGATGATATATTACTACCAAAAATGCTATCTTTAATAAGTTCTTCCATCATAATTTCATTTCCATTATATTCAGTATGGATAATTTGAGCTTGACCATTAATTATAATTCCAATTATATTATTTGTTTTTAATTTAGGTAGAATTTCTTCATTTTTATTATATTTATATATATGAACTTCTAGTAAATTAAATAATTTATGGATCTGATTTTGAGATAATCCTTCAAATGGAGCCTCCACAATATCACCTCGAAAATATTTTAGCAAAATTTTTAAAAAGTTGCAAGTGCAACTTGTATAATATTAAATTTATAATTAAAATTTAGTCAGATTTAATAATTTAAAAAACAGTTTTTTTATAGAAAAAGGAGAAACAAAAGATATGAAAATTGTAAAAAGAGATGGTCACATTGTAGATTATGATTCAGGAAAAATTAGAACAGCAATAGAAAAAGCTAATAATGAAGTTAAAGGTAGAGAAAAAGCTACTAAAGAAGAGATTAAATCTATTATCGAATATATTGAGGATTTAAATAAAAAAAGAATTTTAGTAGAAGATATACAAGATATTATTGAAGAAAAGCTAATGGAATTTGGAAAATATCAACTTGCAAAAAAATATATTACATATAGATATATAAGAGATTTAGTTAGAAAAGCTAATACTACAGATCAAACAATAAAAGAATTGATTGAAGGTGAAAATGAATATTGGAATAATGAGAATTCCAATAAAAATGCTACTGTTGTAACAACACAAAGAGATTATTTAGCAGGTATAACTAGTACTGATATTACAAGAAGATTTTTACTTCCTGAGGAAATAGTAAAAGCTCATGATGAAGGTATAATACATTTTCATGATGCTGATTATTTTGCACAAAATGCACTTCATAATTGTGAACTTATAAATATAGAAGATATGTTGCAAAATGGTACTATAATAAATGGTGTAATGATAGAAAAACCACATAGATTTATTACAGCAGCTACAATAACTACACAAATAATTCTTGCTGTTACATCATCTAGTTATGGTGGCGCTACTATTTCGCTTTCTCATTTAGCTCCTTTTGTTAGAGATAGTTATGAAAAATATTATAAAAAATATAAAGAAAGAAATTTAAAAGAATCTGATTGTGTAAAATTTGCAAAACAAGATACGAAAAAAGAAGTTGCAGATGGAGTACAAACATTTAATTATCAAGTAAATTCTATGACAAATACAAATGGACAAGCACCATTTCTATCTGTAAATATGTATTTAGGTGAAACAGATGAATATAAAGATGAGCTTGCTATGATAATTGAAGAATTTTTAAATCAGAGAATATTAGGATTTAAAAATGAAAATGGAGTATATGTAACACCAGCATTTCCAAAACTTTTATATGTTCTTGAAGAGGACAATATACATGAAGATAGTAAATATTGGTATTTAACTGAGCTTGCTGCAAAATGTACAGCAAAAAGAATGGTTCCTGATTATATTTCTGAAAAGAAAATGAAAGAATATAAGATAGATAAAAACGGAAATGGAAATTGTTATCCATGTATGGGATGCAGATCATTTTTAACTCCTTATATAGATCCAAAAACCAATAAACCTAAATATTATGGAAGATTTAATCAAGGTGTTGTAACTATAAATTTACCAGATATTGCTTTATCTTCAGATAAAGATATTGATAAGTTTTGGAAAATATTTGATGAAAGATTAGAATTATGTCATAAAGCTCTTCAAATTAGACATAAGAGATTAAGTAATGTAACAAGTGATGTTGCTCCAATTTTGTGGCAACATGGAGCTTTAGCTAGACTAAAAAAGGGAGAATCAATACACGAATTATTACATCATGGATATTCTACTATATCACTTGGATATGCTGGTTTATATGAATGTGTAAAATATATGACTGGTCATTCTCATACAGATAATGGAGAAGGAAAAGAATTAGGAATAAAAATAATGAAACATTTAAATGATGCTACTAAAAAATGGAAAGAAGAAGAGGATATAGATTATTCTGTTTATGGAACTCCTATTGAATCTACAACATATAAATTTGCAAAATGTTTAAAAGATAGATTTGGAACAATAAAGGGAATAACAGATAGAAATTATATTACTAATTCTTATCATGTACCAGTATTTGAAGAAATTGATGCATTTTCTAAGCTTGCTTTAGAAAGTGAATTTCAAGTATTAAGTCCAGGAGGTGCTATATCTTATGTAGAAACTCCTAATTTACAAAATAATATAGACGCAGTTTTAGATGTTATTAAATTTATATATGATAATATTATGTATGCTGAATTAAATACAAAGAGTGATTATTGTCAAAAATGCGGATATTCTGGTGAAATTTTAATAGATGATAATTTTGAATGGTATTGTCCTGCATGTGGAAATAGAGATCATAATACCTTAAATGTTGCAAGACGTACTTGTGGTTATATAGGAACTAATTTCTGGAATAAAGGAAGAACACAAGAAATAAAAGAAAGAGTTTTACACATTGATAATAAGGTGGCGAGTTGTTGTGAAGTATAATTTAATTAGAAAAATGGATATATCAAATGGTCCAGGAGTAAGGGTTTCGATATTTATGCAGGGATGTGATTTTCATTGTAAAAATTGCTTTAATAAGGAAACCTGGGATTTCGAAGGCGGTAGAGAATTTTGCCAAAAAACAATTGATGAAGTATTGGAACTATGTTCGAAAAATCACATTAAAGGATTATCAATTTTGGGGGGAGAGCCAATGCATCCTAAAAATATTGAAGCTACAACTAAGCTTTCAAAAGCATTTAAAGAAAAATATCCTAATAAGAATTTATGGGTTTGGTCTGGGTTTAAATTTGAAAATTATTTAAAGGAGAAAGAAGCTATTAAATATATTGATGTATTAGTTGATGGAACTTATAATGAAGATTTATATGATCCTTGCCTTAAGTGGAGAGGTTCTTCTAATCAAAGAGTTATTGATGTTAAGAAATCTTTGAATGAAAATAAAGTTGTTTTATTTGATTCATGAATTTTTATTTGGGCGATTTTAAATCGCCTTTTTTTCAGTTGGAAAGTTCTCTGTAGATGGTCTGAATAAAAACATTGCAGTAGTAAAGTTTTTTAGTGGATTTATAATGATTATTATAATTTGTATTAAAATAGTTTTATAAAATATTTTTCATCATATTTTATTATAGAGAATTAATTTGTTATACGAGAAAATTAAAGATTTTAAAAGATAATCTTTAAAAATTGTGATAGGAGGAATAATGGGATTTATAGAAATTGTTTTTATAGGTGTAGGTTTAGCTATGGATGCTTTTGCAGTGGCAATATGTAAAGGTCTTTCTATGAAAAAATGCGATTTTAAAAAAGCTGGAATAATTGCTGGTTATTTTGGCACTTTTCAAGCTATAATGCCTTTTATTGGGTATTTTTTAGGAATTGCTTTTAGTGATTTAGTTGTAAATATAGATCATTGGGTATCTTTTGTATTACTTTGTTTTATTGGTGGGAATATGATAAGTGAAGCTATGAGTAATGAGGAAGAAAATAAAAATGATGATGTTGATTTTAAAACAATGATTATTTTAGCATTAGCTACAAGTATAGATGCATTGGCAGTAGGAATAACTTTTGCATTTTTAAAGGTTAATATTTTAGTTTCAATTATTATAATTGGTATAATTACTTTTATAATTTCATTTATAGGTGTTTTTATTGGTAATAAATTTGGAAATAAATACGAAAGTAAAGCAGAATTTATTGGTGGTGCAATTTTGATTTTTATTGGTTTAAAAATTTTATTAGAACATTTGAGTATTATTTAAATTAAATTAGAATATTTTTTTTTATTTTGTTAAAAATATCATTTGAATAGTTTATAAAGGAGTGATTTTTTTATGTTAATACCTAGAAGAAATAATTTTGATTTATTTGATGATTGGTTTAGAGGAGATGATTTTTTCTCTAGAAGAGAAAGTTCTATAATGAAAACTGATATTATAGAAAAAAATGACAAATATATAATAGAAATGGATCTACCTGGATATGAAAAAGAAAATATTAATCTTGATTTAAAAGATGGATATTTAGAAGTATCTGCTAAAATGGTAAAAGAAGAAAATAATGATGAAAATGACAAATATATTCATAAAGAAAGATTTTTTGGTCAATGTTCAAGAAATTTTTATTTGGGAGATGTAAATAAAGAAGATATTAATGCACAGTTTAAAAATGGCACATTAAAAGTTACTGTTCCAAAAAAAGAAGAAAAGAAAGAATTACCAGAATCTAAGCATATTGAAATTGAATAAAAAAATATTTATAGGACATTATTTATGGTAATGTCCTATAATATTTTTAATAACTTTCAATATATAAAGCTTTTGCTAAATAAGGAACTAAAGATTTGTAATTATACCATCCAGAACTTTTCGAGTCATTTTCTCCACCATTTGGATTTGAAATATAAATCATATTATTACCATCAGTTGCAAGAAGTACCATATAATGTGAAGATTTTGTCCATCTATTGGTATTAGGTTTATTCCAAACGCATACTAATATTGGTCTATTTGTTAATAAATGTTCTATTAAAGACTCTTTTGAAAGATGTACACTATCATAATAAAAATCAGTATTTTTAATACCAAAAGTAGTTGATAATTCTTTAGAAATATTGTTATTTTCTAGAACGGGAAAATATTTTTTTCTTAAATCTTCAGGTGTATAGTTTTTTCCATATCCGCTTAATATTGTTGCTATTGCTGTTATACCACAAGCATTATCAGCCATAGTTCCGCCCCAATATTCATTTTTACTCCATGATGCATTTCCGTTTTGTTTATATTCGATATATGTTTTTTTATTATTATCTATAGTTGTAAATGTAGTAAAATATCCATCTTTATTTTTTACCTTTTCTTGACCAATTCCATCATAAGTTTTTATTGTATCTTTTTTTATTGTTTTATAATTAGAAGATATAGGAATTGTAGTAATATTATTTTTAAGAGATTTTATATTGTAGTTAATAAATATATTAAATAAATAAACAATTATAAATATTTTAAATAGAAAAAATAAAAATTTTCTTTTCTTTAATTTTTTCTTTCTTTTTTTCATTTAATTCTCCTTTTTAATTTAATAAATTTGTTATTTTTATTATAGTGTTTAAATAAAAAAAAGGCTTTAAGAAAAAATTAAATAATTATTAATTTTTTCTTATTGTTGATTATAGAATTATCATTTTTTTTGTGTTAAAATTTAAATTAATTAATTAATAGGAGGTTTTATGAAGAAAAAGTATATATTATATTTCTTTATTTTTGTTATAATAATATTTTTCATGGACCATTTAAGTTGCTCGCAAAGTATAAATTCGATTCAAAATTTTATGCAGAGTCAGTAAATGT
>CANRGN010000046.1 GCA_947630235.1 uncultured Clostridia bacterium | reverse complement strand
TTTCTTTCTTTTATTTTATAAACTGTTTTTGCTATTATATTAATGATTATAATTCCGATAATTGCTCCAACTGTATCAATTAATACATCTTGAAATTCGCTTGATCTACCACTTACAAAAGTTTGATGATATTCGTCGCTACAAGCATATAAAAAACAAACTACTATTGGTATTATTGAAAGTTTAAATCCTCTTATTTTAAATGATTTAAGTCCTAAATATATCAAAATTGCTAAAATAAAGAAAACACTTGCATGCATACATTTCCTAAGAGGTTTATTTAATTTATTAATAACATTATTCATCTTATTTTCGCTAGGGTGTTTATCAGTAATGCCTGAATTGTTTGTTACTTCCAATGTTTTATCAATTACATTATTTATTGTTTCTTTACTTTTTATATTGGATTCATTACCAGACATACTTGAAAAAATAAAAATAACAATGCACCAAATTATTATAAAAAATATAATTATAAATTTCTTTTTTTGTGATTTCTTTTGTAATGCCTTAGGCAAATCTTTATTCTTAAAGACTTTTTGCTTTTTTTCTATCATCTGTTTTTTCTCCTTTGTTTTTTCTCGAAGGCACGGTTTTCTTTTTTTTAGAAAATAAGGCTAACAATTCTATTTCTGTTCTTCCCATAAATTCAAATATAAGTAATAATATTGCCTTAATTATTCCTATATTTAAGTATATTTCACAATAATATCTTTTTGAATCAAGAAATAAATTGAAAAGATTTGGGCTTTTAGGTAAAGAAGATAATTGATGTTCATAACTACAAGTTTTTAAATATGCAACTTTATATCCTTTTACTTTTAATTTATAACTCAAATTATTTTCTTCGTAAAACATAACTGGTATTTCGTCAAAATAACCTACTTTTTCTAATATTTTTAAGTTACAACCTATAAATGCACCATTTACAACTTCTACTGATATACTTTCATTTTGTTTATTATTTTTCAAATATTGATTTGTAATTATTTTGTTAAAACTTTTTTGATATTTTCTCCCTAAAGCTATGGATTCCAATAGTGTTTCTGTAAATGTAGGTAAACTCCAAAATTGCATTGAATTATTGATTTTTTCATTTTCTGTTCTTATACAAGATGCAACACCACATCTTTGATTTTTTTCTAAAAAATTTAATATTTTTTTAATTGTTTCATATGTAAAATTAACATTAGGTTTTGAAACAAAAGCATATTCACATCCAATACCTTTTAGATATTTTAGTCCTATGTTATATCCTTTTGCATATTCTAAGACTTTTTCATTTTTTATATATTTTATTTTTTTACTATTAATTTTTTTAACAAACGATTTAAAATCGTCATCTGAATTGTCATCAATCAAAACTATTTTATCTATCAAATCAATGGAAAGCACTTGCTTTACAATGTTACAAGTAAAATCATATGCATTATAATTTAATATTACAATTCCACATTTCATTTTTTTCTCCTTTTGCTTATTGAAATTTTAATAAATCTCCTAACGGTTTGTTTTCTTCTATCCTTATAATAGCTGCTGCAAAAAGTGGAGCAATTGTCATTATTTTTATTTTATCTATTTGTTTTTCTTTTGATATTGGTACTGTATTTGTTACAACTAATTCTTTTATCTTTGAATTTTTAATTCTTTCAATAGCTGGACCTGATAAAATTCCATGTGTGCAACCTGCAAAGATATTTTTTGCACCAAATTTATCTAGTATTGATGCAGTTTCTATTATTGAACCTGCAGTATCTATTTCATCATCAAAAATAATTGCGTTTTTCCCTTTAACATCTCCTATAACTGTTGTAGCTATTGCTCTGTCATCATTTCCATCTCGCCTTTTATCAATTAATGCAATTGGACAATTAAAATATTTTGAATATTTATATGCTTTTTTTGAACTTCCAGCATCTGTAGCTACAATAACCATATTATCTAAGTTTTTCTTTTTAAAATAATTTTGTAATAAATTTTGTGCTGAAAGTCTATCACAATTGATAGTAAAATAAGCTTGAATTGCAGAGTTATGCAAATCACAAGTTATAACTCTATCTGCACCTGAGCTTTCGATTAATTGTGCCATTAATTTTGCTGTAACTGGTACTCTAGGTTGATCTTTTTTATCAGATCTAGAATATAAATAATAGGGTAAAATTACATTTATTTTTTCTGCAGATGCTCTTTTTAATGCATCTATTGTAATTAATAGTTCCATAACTCTTTCATTAACTGGAGGTTTGGTTGTTTGCACAACAAAAACATCTTTCCCTCTTACAGTTTCTAAAATCTGCACAAAATTATTATCATTAGAAAATTTTTGATAATGTATTTTACCTATTTCTATTTGCAAATTATCACAAATTTCTTGAGTAAATTCTTCTGCAGTTGGACAAGCAAAAATTTTAATATTATCCATAAATATTTCCTCCGTAATCAAATTATAATTATATTTTATATAGTTACGCATTTATTATTTCTTTTAATCTCTTTAATTTTTTCCTACAGAAACCTAGTTTCATATATTTTTCCATCATTTCTATAAAATTTTCTTCATTTATTTTGCCCTTTTTAATAAATTTAAAAAATTTCTTTCTGTTCACATATACTGGAAATACTTTAAAATAATTAAAAGAACACGCTTTATCATAGTCAACTTCTTTATATTTTATTTTATTCTTTATTTCATTAAAAACCTGTTTACCTTTCAAAGAATTAATTATTAATAATGATACTCCATCTTTAAATTGCAAACTTGGAAAAATTTCGTTAACTCCCCATAAATCTCCAATTGTTATATCTGATATTCTTCTTTTACTAACAAATACACATTTTGAACAAGAAGGTCTGTTTATCAAATCAGCTCCAAACGCATTTAAGAATACATTGTTTTTTTCCTCTTTTCCATCTTCATACATAATTAATGTATTAGGACTTTCCCAACCATTTCTTTTGCCTCTAAAAGAAATCATCTTAACTCTTTTATTGTTTGTATTCTCTAAATTTTGTTTGAACATTTTAAAAGTTTTTGGAGATGGGTTTGCACGACAAATAACATCACACAATAAAAGTTTTTCGTATTCTTTACCTAAGTATTTTTTCAAGCCATTTATTTGACATGGTGTTCCTGTAAATAATACATATCTATCTTTAATTAAGAATTCCTCTACTTTTAAATAAGAATCTTTTAAATCACTCCTTACATATTTTGAACCACAAAATTTAACTACATCATCTATATTTTCTGCATAATCATGTACTACTTTTAACTCTTCTGTATATCTAACTCCAAAAACCACTCCACCTTTTTCTATTATGTACTGTGCTAAAGCAAAAAACATTCCCCCTGAAGAAAATTTATCTGCATACTTTTTATGAGTATTTATTACAGCATATGCTTTCTCGTTGTTTTCTTTTTTTTCATTAAAATTTGAACATACATTTTTACATTTATTGCATTTTATACATTTACTTTTATCTACTTTTGGATAGAAAAAACCTTCTTCATCTTCCTCCATTGTTATACATTTTTTAGGACAGATCAAACTACATGTCCCACATCCATTGCAGTCTTTTTTATTTTTGCTGTCAAAATATATTTTTTTCATGACTTTTTCTCCCTATTTTTTATTTTATAAATAAATAATTGTTTTATATTGTTTTTGTAAAATATAAAATTCACATTCTTATGATATATAAGTAATAATAATATATTAGATACAACACTTAATATAATTGCCACTAATACCCATATTACATAATTGCTAATCTCAATATTAGTAATTATTAATTGTGCTGTAACTGCTAACAAAACAAAACATATTATATACTTAATATAACATGCAAAATACTTTATAGGCTTTTTCTTAAATCCATACTTATATACAATAATTGGATCATATATTCCAGTAATACATATTCTACTAATTGCTGTACCTAAAACTACTCCAAATATTCCTATATATTGGACTAATACAACTGATATTACTATATTTACAATACTCATAATAATTGGCCTATATTTCCCCTGAACAAAAAGTCCATAAGCATTTCTGTATGAACTTACAATTCCTTGCATTCCTAAAATAAATACGTTTAGTCCTATTACAAAAGTTGTAGCATTATCTAAGATGTATTCGTTACCTATCCATAATTTTATAAAAGGATTAATTAAAGCTGTAATACAAATACAAAAATAAGCATAAAGCCAAAAATTTAAAAACTGCAGTTTATAAAATATGTCTTCACTTTTCTTTTCATTGGTAGTAACTACTAAATTTCCTATACTTGCTGTTACCGCATCAAATATTTTTGCTATTACTGCATTTATAGAATTAGTAATTAATATATAATTAGAATAAATTCCAACTATAATTATGCTTAAGAATTTGGAAATAATTATATTATCTGTTCCATTTAATGCAACTATACCGATTCTATATATTATTAGCGCAGAAGTATTTTTTTTCAATTGTTCTATATCTTTTTTTGACACTTTTTTGTTTGTTTTTTCCTTAATATATGGATATACCTTATCACATTTAATGGAAATTAATATATTCTGTATTATAGTAATTAATATATTTGCAACTAAATACGCTATATAATTTTTTGTTATATATAGTATAGCTATTTCAACAATACTTTTTAGTATGGTAATTTTCATTATAATTTTACTAGCAAGATATCCTTTTTGGTCCGAATCTAACAAAAGTTTCTTATATATAAAAAAATACGAAAATCCTGAATTCACAACAAAAAGTATATAAATATAGTTAATTTCTCTAATATTAGGCATATCTTTAATAATATATTTTAAAAATGGTGTAATGGACATTCCAATTATCAAAACGGCAATACCAATTATATTGTAAATTTTCGAATATAAGTTCATCAATGCTTTTATTTTTTCTTTATCGTTTGTAGCTAGTGGTTTATATAATGTATAAGGAATTGCTATGTCTATACCTAAATCAGCTAAAGAAAGCATAGATATTATATTTGTAAATAATCCATTAATACCTAAATATTCTGACGATAATTTTACTATAAAAACAGTTCTTATCACAAAATTGAGTAAAATAGTAATTATTTGGTTTGATGATGCATATATTGAATTAATTATTGAATTTTTTGTTCTTGAGTTTTTGTTCATTTATTATTTTCTTCCTTTAACAATTTTCACTATCTTATTTTTTATCGTTATTAACCATTTATTTATTTGTTCTTTCTGTTTATCTAACAAAGATAATTTTAATTTATATTTTTTGCAAAGCTTTTCATAAGGCATATTATAAAAATCCCTATAGAACTGATTTCTATTTTTATATTCTTCTGGATGAATGTAAACATGCCTACTCCTTAATGTTAAATACTCTTTAGAAACTGAATGATAATTTGTATCTTTTTTTATTTCTTCGAAAGCTTTTTCACCCTTTTTTGACGAAACTATTACAGCAGAAATACCTTTATTTTTATTCTTTTTCTTTAAATTTCCATCATATCCCCAGAAATCTGCAAGAGAAAGATCTCCTATTCTTGGTATTTTTGCATATATGCACTTATAGCAAGATGGGCGTAAATATATATTATATAAAAAACCTCTTTGAAATAAATTATTTAAAGAAATTGTAGAAACACTAGATCCATCATCAAATAATATTGTTACATGGTTTGGACCCCATTTACCTTTTATTTTATCTCTCCAGTTTATATTTATAACTCTTTTTTTATACTTTTTTTCTATATACTTTATGTATTTTCTATATACAGACATAGATGGTACTCCATGGCAAACAACATCTACTGTGTATAATTTTTCATAATCTTTATCTAAGAACTTATATAATGCAGCTACTTGACATGGTGTTCCTGAAAATAATACATATTTATTATTTTTTAAATCTTCTTTTACTTTTAAATATGTATCATTTACTCTTGCTTGCAAATATTTTGATTTTCTTATTGATATACATTCTTTTTCTGTTTTTGCTCTTGTAAACTTGACATTATATGTACTATCTTGTATAACGCCATAAATCACACCACGTTTCTCTAAAATATATTTTACTAATAACCAAAACATCCCTCCTGAAGAACTCTTACTCAATATTTTATCGCTTTTATTATATGCTGCATAATATTTTGTCATAAATTTACTCTTCTTTACCTCATTCTGCAATGGACACGCTTTATTACATAATCCGCAATTTATACATTTTTCTTTATTTATTTGAGGATATCTAAATCCTTCTTCATCTTCTTTCATTGTTATACAATTTTGAGGACAAATATTAACGCATGCTTCACACCCACAACACATACTCTTGTCTTTAATCTCTATCATTTTTTCTATAATACCTCCTCAAATTGTTTCGCTTTTTCTATATATTTCGGCATTTTTTGTTCTAAAATACTTTTTATTTTATTTTTATTCTTATATAACCATCTAAAGTTTTTTGATAAATCTTTTTCTTTTATCTTTGTTAGTGATAAAACATAATTTTCATATGTACCAAATAAATCTTTTGCAATTCCTTTTGACTTTATAGAATATCCTAAAACAATAGTCGGAACTTCTGTTGAATATGCTGCTATCGTTGAGTGTGTTCTTGCCCCTATATATAAATCACATTTTGAAATTATATATTTAAGTTCTTTTGCGTTTAATTTTTCATTTTCAATTAAATACACTCTACTATTGTTCTCATAACTCTCGTATATTAGTTTTAGAATACTTAAATCTTTATTATTCATAACATGTGGAATTAATACAATGTTTTCTTTTGTTTCTTCTAATATTGTATTAATCATATGTTGATATGCTTTTAATAGTAAATTTTTATATTTTTCCTCTCCATAGTCTACAAATATATCGCTAGCATTTATACCAATAACCCCATTCTCGTTAAATACTGATGGTAGTTTTGTTTCTTTACTTTTCATTGAAAATGCTGGATCAGGATAATACAGTATTTCTTTTTTTCCAGCAATGCTTTTTAAATTTTCTAAACTTATTGAATCTCTTGCCGTAATGACATCAAAATTTTGTAAGTCTTGTTTGAGTGTATCTGTTGCATTTTTTTTGTTTAAAGAACAATCATATAAAATCATTTTCGCATGTGTGTTCTTTTTAATATAAGAATTTCTTAGTTTTGTTTCTTTTTGAATATCAATAGATGCATCTATATTGTCTGCTCCAACAATAATTATTATATCTTGTGTTTTTGCTATTTTTTTTAATTTAGAATACTTAAAATATATTAAAATCTCTGTTGGAATCTTAAATTTTTTTAAGATACGTTCAAAAAATCCAAGTATGCTTTTTCTTGAATAATTTGTTATTCTTAAATACTTATTAATACTTTTTGTTATGTTTAATTCTTTAAAATTATCCTCTGCTTGAGCTACTGTAATTATTGAATTCTTATATTTATTTTTACAAATATTACATAATGCTCTTAATAATGCTTCTGAACCTCTATTGTACGCTACAGCACCAATTACTATTAAAATGTTTTTAGTCATATATTATTATTTATTCCTTTCTAATCTAATTACTTTATTCTTTCCACTCATTTACCATTTCTTTTAATATTTTTTTTGATTTATTTATTTCATTTTCTATTTTCAAATTAACTTGTTCGTAATTTATATTAGCTTTTTTTATTTTCTTTTTATCTGTTATATCTTTATTTTTTATTTCTAACTTTTTCATCAAATCAACTATTCTAGAATTTCTAGTAAACTTCTTATTTAATATATAATAGAAATCTATATTGAATATTAATGAAAAACTCACTGCATGAAATGAACCAGTAATAACATATTTTGCTCCATACAAATATTCTAAAAACTCTTTTGGGTCTATTGTTTTTATATCTTTAACGCCAAAAGAGTTAAACATATTTTCATTTATATAAATAACAGATAAATGCTCTTTTTTTGCAAATTTTCTAATTTTTTTTATATTTTCTTTATAATCATCTATCATATATACAAAAATATAATTGCCTTTTTTAGGAACTAGATTCAATTTATTTATCCATTCTTCTCTTTCTATTAAGAACACTGGATCAACTGTTACTTTTACATTTTTTACATTATTTTGCTCTAGCAAAATTTTTGCTGTTTCTTCTCTTACATTAATTTGTTTAAATCTTTTTATCTTAGATATAATTTCTTTCTTATTTGTTAATGTATCTAATCCAATACTTGCTGCATAAGAATATTTTTTATCATTATCTCTAACAAAATCTAGCATATAATTGTAATCATTACCTGTTATGTCAGTATTCCAAACTTGATCACTTCCAACTAAGAAATAATTATACTTATTTTCAGTTTGCTTAATATTTTCTTTGTTATATTCTTTCGTTAAATTCATATAATTTTTTCTGAATTTTTCAAAATTATTCCATTTAATCTTGCTTTTCCAACCTATCAATAAATATCTTATTAATCCTTTTATTCCTTTATATCTAGACAATTCGAATTTTCTTTCAGTTAAATCAATTTTTTCATTATCATAATTTATAACTTTAACAGTTACCTCATTAAATTGCTTAAGATATTCTTGAAGTGCATAGTTTTGTAACTGTGCACCATAATTTGTTGTGTTTTGAAAAGTTAAAATTGCTGTCTTTTTCATTTCTTCCTAAAATTTTTCTCCTTATCAATGTTTTCCAATAAATATTTTTCAAATTTTTCTTGACTTGTTTCTAAATTCCAAATTTGTGCATCTTTATTTCCTTTTTTAGCTAATTCTATTCTTAAT
This sequence comes from uncultured Clostridia bacterium, assembly GCA_947630235.1. Taxonomy (GTDB): domain Bacteria; phylum Bacillota; class Clostridia; order TANB77; family CAG-508; genus Scatovivens. The sequence continues at coordinate 8,923 of CANRGN010000046.1, read as the reverse complement.
TCTTTGTCAGATAATAGTTTGTCAATATTTTTATACATAGCTTTAACATCTTTTGGCTTAGAAATTAAAGAATTTTTGCTATTTGCATATTCCATAATTCCTAAACAATTTGTTGTAGCTAACGCACATCCACAAGCCATAGCCTCCAAGCCTGGTAATCCAAATCCTTCTTCTATACTTGTACACATAAATATTGCACTATCATTTAAAATTTCTGCAACTTGTAACTCTGTAGCGTTCTTTGTAAAGCTCATCCATTTAGGTAAATGCTTAGGTTTAACGCTTCCAAATAAGTTAACTTTAAGATTGACATATTTTTGCTTAAGTTTTTTTAAAATATCCATCCCATAATTGCATCCTTTTGTTTCTCCAGTAGAATAAAGCATACAAATTGACTTAGGATTTCTATTTTCTATTGTATTTTTCACTTTAAATATATCCAAATCAATCCCATTTGGTATTAAGGTATCTCCTTTTGAAGAATATTTGTCAACTATTTCTTTTAACCAATGAGATATTACAATATTATTCATTCCTAAGTCATATGATTTTCTTACAAAATCATCTGTTGTTTTCCCCCAATTTTCATATCCCTGTATGAAATAAAATTTTTCTCCTTTAGTTTTTGGTAACTGATATACAGAATACGCTGTATATGGAGATGTAGCTATAGAAATATTTGCATCTCTTATGTATTGTTCATTATAATTTTTTACAGCAGATTGTGTAACATTTTCGTGTAACTTGCACCATTTAGGATATCCTATAAACATTATTTTTTTTAATATATAAGCAATTGATTTTGGTATATGTTTCCCATTTTCTCCATTTTTTAAATTATAATAAATACGAACATCATGTCCTTTACTAGCTAAATAATTTGAATATTGGTATACCACTTTAAATCCACCAGCTATGCCCTTATATACCTCCGGTAAAAAAAAGTTGATTTTCATGTCATTTCCTTCCCTTTATTTTTATTTTTTCCAAGCATATTAACATTTTTAAATATGGTAAATTCACTTTAAAAATGCTTTTTAAAATAGCAGGTCTCCATGGAGATGATTTTATATCATTTATTAAGTCTTTTAAATGAAATATATAGTATCTTATTGATTTCGTTTGAACCAGTTTATAAAAAACATTGTCATAAAATTCCATATTACCGAATTTCTCAATATCTTCTTTTTTAGGTCGATTTCCTAATTCTATCAAGTTAAACATTGCCAAATTCTCATCAAATTTTATATTTTTATTTAATTTACTGTTCGAAAAATCTTTTACAAATTGCAAAGCTCCGTCTTGAAATTTTTTTAAGTTTTTATCTGTTTCTACTTTATCGTATTCATATGGATATAATTCGATATTATCAGCTGTTTCAGTATATCTTTTCACAGATCCGTGATGTGCCAAGAAAATCATTTCAAATAATGAGTTAAAATATTTCATTTTTAAAAATAACTTTTCTCGTCCTCTTTCAAACAAATATCCTTTCATGCTATATCTTTGTTGCTTTTCGCTATTTGGTATTAATCCTACATAATATCCGTCTATATTTACATTCAATTTTTCTATGTCCCTTATTTTTTCTAGTGCATTTTGCATATTTCCATACCAACCAATATCTATTATCGCTACATTTTCTTTAAATCCTATGCTTTTATAATATCTTAATAAGTTCATATATTCCTTCTTAGAATTTTCATAAATATCTTTTTTAATTTCTTCATAAAACTCTATTTTTTCATTTCTTATTTGTTCAATTGTTATTATTTGTTTTAGTTTATAATTATATTTTTTTATGATATCTTCATATTTTTTAGGTTCTAATCCCATTTTTTTTAAAAATTCCTCAACAGTTACTTTGTTAGCAAAACTTATATTTTCAAGTATTTCATTCAAATTTTTATATAGCCATATTGTAGGCACTATTAATGATCTTCTAGATGCATATATGTATTTACTTGAATTATTAGGTTGAACAATATTATATGCTTTTTGCATTATGTAACCATCTCTTGATAAAAAGTATATATGATTATACTTTTTATTTTCGAATTGCAACTTCAACCAACTTGCATATCCAAATAATAATGGTCCAAAAGTTTCATATCCTGTTTGCCAATAATAATCTTTATTTTCATCTATATTATTATTTATAAAATTTTCTAAATTATTGTATCTATATTTATCTTCTTTTTTTACATCTCTTTTATTTATATGTTTTAATATATTTTTTCTTTTAACATTTTTGATTTCATGCTTATATTTTATAAAGCTCAAAACAAATTCTCCTTTTATTCTTTATTATATATACTTAAAATCTTGCTCCTATATGGGTATGTTTCAGACCATTTAATGATTGGAAACATCCATATCCAATTTATTAACATTAGCAAAATTATAAAAAATGATATAAGAGCCTTAAATTCTGCACCTTTAAAAACAAAATGTAAACGAGGGAGTAATTGGAATAATGCTAAATAATAAAATCCCAATCCTATTCTTCCTATATTTACTATTTTAGAACTCAATATAACTGTCGCAAAATCAATTAATAAAAATATTAAAATCATATTGCTATCATTTTTTACATTTTCCTCATTGGTCAAATATTTTATTTTATGTTTATATATTAAAGCACACATAATCCAAAATACTCTATATATAATTTCTGCAATTGAAATATCTTCTGTTGCAATATAAGATTGCGTATAATAATAGTATTTTTCTGGCAATATTTTAATATTGTATGTAAAAAGATATATTATTTTATCAAAAAATATAGTTGCTATTAATAATCCTATTAATATAAAAAACATAATTGTTTTTTTGTTCTTTATCTTTTTGCTTTGATACAAAAACATTAAAAAATAAATCAATATTCCTAATATTGCAGAGATATGCATAGATACACCTAATAAAAATAATATAGCTGTCTTTAAATACCTTTTTTCTTTAAAAAAACATGTTGAATAAATAATTATTGCAATAGCCAAACTCTGTCTCATAAATGTAAATGAATAATTATACCAAAGCAACAAATATGCCAATACTATAAAGCTAATACTTACGTTTTCTCTATTTTTATAAGCATAAAGATAAACAAACAAAAAAGTGAAAAATTGCAATATAAAAAGTGAAAAGTTAACACTATTACTTATTTGAGTACAACAATATATTAAAATTTTATATCCAAATTCTAATTCATCATAATTTAAAGATAGATTTTTAAGAACATTAATAAAGCTTTCAAAATCTACATTTATAGCGGCTTTTACAATCGGTTCAACATATCCTTTTATATCTCTACCTACATTTAAATCTCTTACTCCTGCAATAAAGGATGGAATAAAAATTGCTATAAAACCACAAAACCAACCTAAAATTTTATTTTTTTTCTTAAAACACGATTCAGATAAAATGGCAAAAATCATTGTTAATAAAAAACAAACAATATAAGTCATGACTTACTATCCTCCACATAAATTTTTTCAATTCTTTTAATTTCTGTTTTTAAATCATAATTAGCATTAATTATTTCTTTCATCATGTTCTTTCTCTTATGTTTCAATTTAATTGCTTTCAGAATGTTATTTTTCCATAATTCAACATTATCAGTCGGAAGAAAAATAACATTATTTGTTATCCTTGTATTTTTATCTATGTTGTCTGACAAAATACATTTTAATCCACTTGTTTGAGCTTCTATCGCTACAATTGGTAATCCCTCAAACAAGGATGGTAATACAAATAAGTCCATAGCTTGATAATATTCATTTGTATTATCTTTAACACCCAAAAACATTACTTCATTTTCTAATTTTAGTTCTTTTACATATTTTTTTATTTCTTCTTCTAAAATTCCACTTCCTATAAGCATTAAAGCAACATTTTGATGCACTTTTTTTAATTGATAAAAAATATCAATTAAACATTTATGATTTTTTTGTTTATCAAATCTTCCAATATGTCCTATTACAAAGCAATCTTCTATTTTTAATTCTTTTCTAATTCTATTTCTTGTTGTTTCATTGAATAAAAACTTCTCTGTATCAATTGCGTTATTTAACAATATAGCATTAGCTCTTTTTCCATACATCCAAGATGCTGCCGTTTTTGAACAAGCAATCCTTTTATCTGCTATCATATTCAGAATAGGTCTGCTTATATAATGAGTAATTTTTTTTGCATCATCTCCATTATGACTATGAAATATTAATTTGCTATCTTTAAAAAATAGTTTCAAAGGTAAAGCATATACAATCATATTAGCATTTCCTAAGTTAAAATGAATTACATCATATTTATTTTTTCTTGAAATATCTTTTATATGCTGCCAAACTTTTAATGGATGTCTTTTTATTTTAGGAATTTTATAGATTTTGTTATAAAAACCGTTAATTCTAGTTTCATTTAATCCATCTATATTGTCTTTAACTAGTAAATCTATTTCAAATTTTGTATTATCTATGTTTTGTAAAATATTAACTATGTATTTTTCAACTCCTCCTACAAATGGAGTCATCCCCCATATTAATATTTTTTTCTTTTTCATAGGTACCTCCAGTATGTAAATCAAAACTCTTTACTATATCCATTTTTTATTAAATATACTTATAAAAATTAGAGGATTTTGTTGATTTTTATAATAATCACAAAATCCAACTAATAGTTTTAATAATTTTTTCTGATTTGAATATTTTTATTTTTTTCCTCTTAGATATTCTTTATTAAACAGCTCCTTTTTTCTTTATAACTGATGAAAAAGTTTTAAAAAATATTATAGTATCTAATTTTAATGAGTAACTTTCTGCATAAAAAGTTTCCATATAGACTCTATCTTTGTATGTTGTATCACTTCTACCATTTGTTGCCCAGTATCCAGTTATTCCAGGTTTTACACTATGTACTATTGCCATTCTATTACCAAATTTTTCTACTTCTTTATCAACTATTGGTCTTGGACCTACTATTGATAGATCTCCCTTTAAGACATTTAAAATTTGAGGTATTTCATCTAAACTTGTCTTTCTTAAAAAATTTCCTAGTTTTGTTATTCTTGGATCATTTTGTAATTTAAAATTTTCTTCAAATTCTCTTCTAGCATCTTCATTTTTTTCCAAATATTCTTCTAATATTTCATCTGCTCCAACAACCATTGTTCTAAACTTATACATCTTAAAATGTTTACCGTTTTTTCCAAGTCTTGTTTGCGTATAAAAAATTGGTCCTTTGTCCTTATATATTCTTTGTGCTATATATATTCCGTATAGTTATAGGTATTAGAAGTATCAGACCAAACAGTCCTCCAACAATATCAATTCCTCTTTTTAGAATGTCATAAACTTTTCTATTTTCCTTTATCTCTGGTATATATAACTTAGCAGGTGGTAATATAACATTCTCTGCAGTATCTTCTGTATTTTGCATTTCGAGATTCATTTTTTTACTCCTTTTCTTATTTTTATATTCTTCCAATTTTTTTCAAACACATTAGTCCTACATTCATAGCTTCATTGAAATATTAATCTCTTTGATGTCCATTTTTGCATTTGAACATTAGTATTGTTTTCTGCATTTATAGGAACTGTAAATTTGGCAAATCTTACTTTGCAAATATTTTTATTAAAAACACGAATATTTTGAATATTTTATTTCTTCGTATATACTTGTCAGTATATAACTTGCGATATTCAGCACAAATGCATTAACCTATAATTAATACACTCACCCACTTATCTCTAATCAGGATTTTTTAATATTTAAACATGCTAATGCGATGTTCATTGCTGAATTGAAAAAATAATCCATATTGTGTCCATTGCTACAGCAAACTTTTAACTCGTCTTTTCCCCTTTTAACATCGCCACCGCATTTGTAACATTTGCAAGAAGTGTTTTTAGAATTTACTAACTTACATAATATACCTTCTTTAAAAGATTTATATTTTAGATACTCTAATATTTTTGTTCTTAAAAATATAGGGGTATATTTTTTTATCTTTTTTCTATAGTAGTAAGATTTATCATCTGAATATATTGTTAAGTCAGCAAAAGCTATTATCCTTACATGATTTTCTTTACAAAATTCAACTATTCTTTTGCTTACATTATGAGCATAATATTCACTAATATTATGTAATTTTTTAAAATAGTTTATATGATCATCTTTTACTGTTTGCCATCTTCTTATTTTGCACTTGTCACTATATATTTTGTTTAAAATACATTTACATTCATGTCTATATTCATTTCCTCCAGAAACAAATAATGATTTTAAGTAATTTCCTTTTGAATCTATAATCGTACAAATAGCAAAATTATTGCTATTTGAAAAAGTAATACCACATATTCTGACGTTTTCTTCTTTTAACCTATATTTAACAGGAGTAACATCTTCTATTTGATGTTTTACAGGTATTCTTGCTAAAACATAGTCTTTTTTTATTACTATTGTTGGAGATAATATTTCTAATCCTTTTAATCTTTCAAACCCTTTAATCTTAACTTCACAAAATCTCCATTCATTTCTTCTGGTACATAACTTTAATTTCATCTTTCCATCTTCTTGTATATCTTTTCGCATACCAGTCCAAAAGGTAACAGGAGAGTTGAACTTTCTTGTTTTTGTTGGAGTTCCTATATTTGGATCTTCTTTTGATTTTTCTAAATAAGTAAAATATATTTTTGCATAACGTACTGCCATACTTGCTGCAGTCCTTTTTAAATCTTTAGGAAGCTTTATCTCAAAATATTCTTTTCCTATCTCTCCATCTTTTGTGATACCTGTAAGTTTCAATAATTTTTTTGAGCAGTCCCTATTACTACCTTCTAATATTTCTTTATGTCGTAGACATACTCTGTAAAATCTGCTTATTAATGCATTAAATTTTTCTTGTGTTACTTTTAAATAACTTTTATGATTTGTATATAATCTAAAAGTATAGGTTGTTATGCAATATCCACTTTTTTTTGTATCTTCTTTTGTTTTGATATTTTCTTCTTTCATTACAAATTCTTCCTATAAATTTTGTTTATTTTTCACAATTTTGTAAATCCTATTAATTGATAGTCAAATTTGTGTCTTGTCGTAAAATATTCTGTTTTACGACCTCTTTTCTATAATACCACAAATATCTACATTTTTCAACACTTTTCGCTACTTTTTTTATTTTATTGGAAAACATTGCAATTAATTGGGAGGGATAAAAATGCTAATAAAAAATATAAAATTTAACACTGTAGTAAACACGTGGTTACTATTCAAAAAACTATCTGTAAAAAAATCCACTTTTTATAGATATAAATACATCGTTAACAAGTATATACTTGATTATTTCAAAGATAAAAGGATTTATTATTTTACAAATTATGATTTTAATTTATATGTAAAACAGTTATCAGAATCTCTTGCTGTTAATACTATTAATAATATTTTAGTTGTTTTTAAATCCTTGTTGAAATATATAGAAAAAAAATATAATTTAGATTTTAAACTAGATTTAATTTCTAGTTTAAAAAGTGAAAATAAACACATAGAAGTTTTAAATGAAAAAGAAAAAACTACATTAGAAAATTATTGTATTTTAAATAAAGATTTTAAAAACATTGGAATACAACTATCGTTATCTACGGGGATGAGAATAGGAGAAATTAGTGCATTAAAGTGGAAAGATATAGACTTAAGGAATGGAAAGGTGTCTGTGAGAAACACATTGCAAAGGGCGTATGTAAAGGAAGGTAAAACAGAAGTTATAATAGATGAGCCAAAATCTTCGACATCTATTAGGGAAATCCCTATTCCTATAAGATTATTAGAGGATTTAAGAAACATATATAAAAGTAATCATTTTTATGGGAATGAGTTTGTTTTGACAGGTCTAACAAATAAGTATATAGAGCCTCGTACCTTGGAAAGATACTTTGAAAAATGTTTAAGAGTTTGCAAGATAAAACACTTTAAATTTCATACTTTAAGACATACCTATGCGACTAACTGTATTAAACTAGGAATGGATCCTAAATCATTGAGTATATTATTAGGACACCATAATATAAGAATAACACTTGAAAGATATGTTCATCCAAATATTGATGAACAAAGAAAATATATAGATTTATTATAATGAATTTGAAATAAAGTAGATTTATTCTACTTTATTTTTTTAACCCTAAAACAGAATATTTTACGGTCATTTTTTTGCGACTTTTTGTCGTTTTATGATATATTACAACAACAAAAAAAATAGATGCAATAATAAAATAACATCTATTTTCCAATCTCTTAACCCTTAAGGAAATATCAGATTTTTATATTCTTTAATCTAATTCTCCTATATAATTTTCCTCTCTATAAACATATAATTCCATAGGATTCATATTTCCTATTTTAGAATATTTTAAATTCAATATTTCTTGAGGAGCGTTATCTACCTTTCCCTCATAAATTAATTTTTCATCATCTAGTATAACTTTAATATTTAGTAATCTAACTCCATCAATTCTCCCATATGATTTTTTCATTTTTCTTTCCTTACTATAACTCTCTAATTCCAATTAATAATTCATTGTCCTTTAACTGTATATTATTATTTTCTGAATCATTGTTTACCTCTCTAGTATAAACTTCATACCCCATATTAGTTAATCTGATTTTTGCTAGTTTAATAAACTCTTCTGTTTCTTGCTCTGACAAGTCATATTTAATTCTTAGTTCATAAAAAGTTATCTTAATACATCTTTCATTTTCTTGAATTTTTTTGTCAAGAAAATTTGTAAATTCATTTAATGTCATTTTTTTCTCCTTTTTTTTATTTTATCATATATGCAAAAAAAAAGTAAAGCTAAATAATAAAAATCATCTAACTTTACTTTTTAATTATGCTACTTTTTTAAGTGTATCAAAAGAATCTTCTTTTAAT
>CANRGN010000045.1 GCA_947630235.1 uncultured Clostridia bacterium | reverse complement strand
GAGGCTGGAAAAAAAGCTGCAAAAGGAATAGATGAATATATAAAAACTCTTAGCAAATAGCTAAGGGTTTTTTTCAGTAGGAAAGTTCTCTATAGCTAGGTTGACTAAAAGCATTGCACACAATTTTTGTCAAAATTGGCGTACGAACAATTTAACGTGGATTTTGAAATATATTTTAACAGTCTGACATAAGAAAAAGTCCACTATTGTTTTAAATTTAGATTTTTTTATGAAAATATGTTTTAGATTTTTAAGTAAAAAATAAATAAGAACATTTTTTCGTTTTTGTATTGACACAGAACTTATGTTTGTATATAATACAAACACGAAACATTAGTTTGTGTGGTGGTGAAAATGAAAAAGAAAAATAAGAAATTTAAATTTAGTAAATTAAAAGTAATTAGAAACATTACTATAATTATAATATTGAGTATAATCTTTTTTACTTTAAAATGTAATGCATATAATAACAATTATTTTTACAAAACAATTGTAGTAACTAAAGGGCAAACTTTATGGGATATTGCTAAAAATGAGAAAAAAAATAATAATTATTATAAAAATGATGATATAAGAATAATTATAAAAAAGATAAAAAAATTAAATAATCTTAATAATTCTATAATATATACTAATCAAAAGTTAAAAATTATTCATAATTAAATATTCACATTTTCAATATTTAATATTATAATAAAAACAAATATTAAATAGGAGAAATTAAATGATAGAAAGAGAATATAATCCATATTTTTTAAATGATTTTTTAGATTATTCTTCAACAATATTAAATAAATCAAAAAATACTATTAAAGAATATAATTATGATATTGCTCACTTTTTAAAATTTATTAAATATAGATATAAAATGACAAAGAATATAAAAGAAATTGAAATAAGAGATGCAGATATTCAAATTAATGATATGGATTTAAATATTATAGAAAAAATTACATTAGAAGATATTCATGGTTTTTTAGGATATTTAAAAAATAATTATAATAGTAAACCTGCTACTTTAGCTAGAAAAACAGCTAGTATTAGAATGTTTTTTAAATATTTATGTAATAAAACTAAAAAGATAGAAAATAATCCAGCTCAAGATTTAGAAAGTCCAAAATTAGGAAAGAGGCTTCCAAAATATCTTAGTTTAGATGAAAGCAAGAAATTACTTGAAGTATCTTTAGAGCCTCAACCAAATACTCATGGAAATCACGATAATTCTGAAAGAAACTATGCTATAATAACTTTATTTTTAAATTGTGGAATGCGTTTATCTGAATTAGTTAATATAAATATTAAAGATATAAATTTTAGTGAACAAAAATTAAATGTAATTGGAAAAGGTAATAAAGAAAGAACAATTTACTTAAATAAAGCATGTATTAATGCAATCAATAATTATTTGTTAGTTAGACCAAAAGAAGGAATACATTATGCTTCAAAAGATGCGTTGTTTTTAAGTGAACAAAAAAGAAGAATAAGTAATAGAACAGTTCAATATATAGTTAAAGATGAACTAAAATTTGCAGGTATAGATTCTAATAAATATTCTGTACATAAATTAAGACATACTGCAGCAACACTTATGTATAAATATGGAAATGTAGATATAAGAGCTTTGCAAGAATTATTAGGTCATGAAAGTATATCTACAACAGAAATTTATACTCATGTTGATAATGATCAAATCAGAAATGCAGTTGAAAACAACCCATTGGCAGAATTTAAGTAATGAAATTTAAATTATTCTATTAGAAAAATGTTGATTTTTTTATAATTATATAGTAAAATAATTATATTTAATAGTTTATTTTTATGGAGGGATTTTAGATTGAATATAAAAGCTATTGGTTTTGATATAGGTGGTACTTTAGTAAATTATAATAAACCTTTAAATTGGAGTGATTCTTATTATAGTGCAATTAAATTTATGTGTGAAAAAAATAATATAGAATTTACAGAAAAAAGATTTAATAGTGCTAAAGAGGTTTTAGAAAAATATAATACAAGAGTTAATCCTAGAGAAAAAGAAGTTACTTCAGATATTATATTTGGAGAGATTTTTGAGAAATGGAATGAATCAAAAAATAAAATATATCAAGCCAAGAAAGCTTTTTATCTTTATTTTCAAAGATCAGCTAATTTATATGAAGATGCTAAAGGATTACTAGATTATTGTTATGAAAACAATATATTATGTGCTGTTTATACTGATGTAGCTTATGGTATGGATGATGAATTTTCCTTAAATGATATTAAAGAATTTGAAAAATATATAGATTTAAAATTAACTTCCGAGAATGTGGGATATAGAAAACCTAATAAAAGAGGTTTTGAAATAATGTTAGAAAAATTTAATTGTAAACCAGAAGAAATTTTTTACATAGGAGATGAAGAAAAAGACATAAAAGGTGCGAAATCAGTTGGTATTCAATCAATATTAATAAATAGAGATAATAAAGAAAAAAAATTTAATCAAGATTTCACAGTTACGACTTTAACAGAAGTAATAGATGTAATTAGGAGTTTTTAATATGTATAAATATTGTGTTGCTATTGTAAAAGGAAAAAGTAGAAAAGAAATATTAATTGAAGCATTAAAAAAAATAGAACCCAAAATTCCTAATATTTCTGGTAAAATTGTAATAAAACCTAATTTTTTATCTGCTAATACTTTGTTAGCATCAACTACTCCAGAAACTTTAGAAGTAGTTGTTCAATTTTTTAGATCAAAATTTCCCAAAAATGAAATATTTATTTCAGAGGGCTCTCATGTTTCTACTGAATTTATAAATAGATATAATATAAAGTCTTTAGAAAAAAAATATAATATAAAAGTTTTAACAGTAGATTATGATGAAAATGAATGGATTAATATAGAGTTTGATGATTTAGTTCAAAAAAAATGTTTAGCTAGAATTAGTAAATTATATGCTACAGCTGATTATGTTGTTTCGCTTACAGTTCCAAAAACTCATGCAAATATAGGACTATCTTTATCTATGAAAAATTTAGTTGGAATTATACATCCAGAAGATAGATCTAAATTTCATGGATTAAGTGAAAATGTTCCCCAAAATATAAAAAATAAATATAAAAGACGAATTTATGATAGAGATGATAGAATTGGATATTTTTTTATGAAGCTTAGAAATTTATTACCAGTTTCTTCAAATTCTGCTAAAAATATAAAATTAGGCGGTCAAATTGTTAAAAAAAATTTATTTAATTTATACACTAATATTCAACCTAACTTATGCATTTTAGATGGTTTTGATGGAATGGAAGGAAATGGACCATGGCATGGTGATAATGCACATTTAGAAACTATAATAATAGGAAATAATTGTGTTTCTACAGATTTAATTGCAGCAGAAATAATGAATCAACCTATAAAAGATATAGGATATGTAAATTATATAAAAAATTTAAATGAGTTTATAGAAAATACAGAAATTATTGGTAATACTGTTGATCAAGTAAAAAAAGATTTTAAACATCATAAATTCGAACCATATTTATAGGAGTGTGTATGGAAAAATTAGTAATAGGTGCTTGTTCTAATATTGATACAGTAAAAATAGAAAATAAAATAAGTAAGCCATTTTTAAATGGAGCTTCGATTTATTCTGGATATACGGCTGAACTTATTACACCAACAAGAATTATAACATGTTTAGGAGAAGAACCCGAAAATTTAGAAATAATTGAAAATGCTAAAAAATATAGAGATAGTAAAAATCCAAAGTTTGATATAATAATTATTAAAGGTGGAAAATCCTTTAAACAATTATTTGAATTGTTAGGTACAGAAATATCAGTTGTTGATAAGGATTATGGAAATTATAATGATTGGAATCCTGATGTTCCTAAATTTGAAACAGACACTTTGCTTTTAGGAACAGGGAATCCTATATTTCAAAAAGCTATATTAGATTCTTGTAATAAAGCAAATCATATTTTATTAGATTCTAAATTAATACATCTTCAAAAAAGAATGGATAAAGTAAATGATTTATTAAAAAAAGTGGATACTTTTTTTGGAACCAAAGAAGAAGTTATGCAACTTTTAGAAAATTGTAATTTACCACCTGTAATGATAACTTCTTTATTTAAGATATATCCTAATTTAAAAACTATTGTTGAAAAAAATAATAGAAAAGGTGGTAGAGTATTTTTATCAGATGGTACATTATATACATATGAACCAGAATATTCATTTCAAGAAATTTGTTCTGATGGTGCAGGAGATGTTTTTGCAGGCGCTTATTCTGCTGAAATTGCAAATGGAGCAAATATAAAACAAGCCATTAAAACAGCTGCTCAATATTCTGCAGAGTCAGTTAAACATTTTGGAATGAAAAAAATTCAAATAATAAATCAAAAAAAAGTTCCAATTAGAATAGAAGAAAGAAGGTGGAAAATAAGAAATGAACAAGATTCAAATAGAAGTCATTAGTGATGTAGATAAAAGATGTGAAATGTGTTATCATAAAGGCCAAAAATGGATTATGGATGGTCAAGATTTACCTGGGGGAATTTGTATAGGTGCAATGTCTGCATTGCTTCCATGGTTAACTTGTATTAAATATGATGCAAAACTTTATTGGGAAAAAGATGGAGAAGTAAGTGTTTGTTGTACAGATGCTGATTATCCAGTTAAATTTAAAATTTCTGTTATAGAATAAGGAGTGTAAAATATGTGTTTTAAAAAATATGATCTTTATGAAAATTTAGAAAATAAAGATATACCACCTTATGTTTATGCTTATCCTACAAGATCAGCACAAAAAGAAGAAGAACTAAATGTATTTGATATATGGAATACTGAAGCTAATTTTACCAAAGATGTAATCAATTTATATATTCACTATCCTTTTTGTAAATATAAATGTGGATTTTGTAATTTATATTCAGTAGCTAACAATGAATTAGATATTCAAAATAAATATATGGAAGCTTTGTGTAAGCAAATAGAATTATATTCAGAAATAATAAATAAAAGAAAAATAAAAACAATATTTTTAGGTGGTGGAACACCTATGCTTATTGTAAGGGATAATTTCGTTAAATTAATTTCAACTTTAGATAAATTATTTCCAAATTGGAGAAAAGAATGTGAAGAATTTTGCATAGAAGCTTCACCAGATTCTATTGTAAATGCAGGAGAAGATGGTGTAAAATTTTTAGTAGAAAGTGGAATAACAAGAGTTAATATAGGAATTCAATCATTTAAGAAAAAAGATATTAATAATTTTGGACGATTTTATGAAGAGGATATTAATTACAAAGCAATAAAAATTTTAAAAGAAGCTAATGTAAAAAATATAAGTACGGATTTAATTGCAGGTTTTATTGGACAAACAAAAGACGATTTTCTTGAATCTGTAAAAATACTTACTCTATTACAACCAAACACAATTAGTATATATCATTTAAGAATTAGACCTGATTCAAAATTTGGTAAGGATAAAAATTATAGGAAAAATCCAGAGGTTTCTTTCTATGAATGGTATGAAGAGGCAAGAGAAATTATATTTAATGCAGGATTTAAACAAGATACAAATGTTAGATTTATAAGAGAAAATGGTGGATATATTCAACAAGATTATCAATTTGCATCATATCCAGTTTTAGGTATAGGTGCTGGTGCAAGAAGTTATACAAGTGTTGCTGATTATATTATTGGTGGAAGTAGTTCTCCAGATATTGCTCAAATTTATGATTATATTGAAGCTATAAATAATAACGAAATAAATACAAAAAGAGTGTATCATTTAAATGATGAAGAAAGAATTAGAAGAATGTTAGTATTAAATCTTTATAAATTTGATTTAAATGAAGTTCATAGAAAATATGGAGATACATATGATTATATTTTCTTAGAAGAATTAGAAAAGTTAATTTCCATAGGATTAGTAAAAAAAGAAAATAATGTATATACATTAACAAAAAAAGGTTATAAATATAGAGATATAATTTCATGGAGTTTCTTTAGTGAAGAAGTACAAAAAAGAGATAGGGAATTTTATGAAAATTTAGAAAATAATTAAGGAGGTTTTTCTTATGGAAAAATTAGCAATATTAGATTGTGGAGGACAATATACAAAAGTTATAGATAGAAAAGTTAGGGAATTAGGTGTAAAATCTGATATATTTCCAATTAATGTAAAAAGTGAAGAATTAAAAGAATATAAATCAGTTATATTATCTGGAGGTCCAAATAATGTGGCTGATGGTCAAAGATTAAATTTTGATAAAAATATTTTTGAACTAGGTATACCTATTTTAGGTATTTGTTATGGAATGCAACTTATGTCTGACTATTTTGGTGGAATTGTAGATAGTAATGTAAAAAAAGAATATGGACAAAACGAGATAACTATAAATACTAATATTCCTCTTTTTGAAGGATTATCTCCAACACAACAAGTTCTTATGAGTCATGGAGATACTGTAAAAGTTTGCCCAAAAGGCTTTGAAATTATAGCTAAATCAGGTGATGCAATAGCTGGAGTTGGAAATGTTGAAAGAAAATTATATGGAGTACAATTTCATCCAGAAGTTGATTTAACTGTAGAGGGAATGAAAATATTTGAAAACTTTATAAGAAAAATTGCAGAATATAAAGAATATTATGCTTTAGAAGATAGAATTCAAACTTCAATAAAAATGATACAAGAAAAAGTTAAGGATAATAAAATAGTAGTTCTTGTAAGTGGAGGAGTAGATTCAGCTGTTACAGCTGCTTTACTTGTAAAGGCTTTAAATCCAGATAATATTTATGCAATACATATAGATTCTGGTTTTATGAGAAAAAATGAAAGTGATATAATCTGTCAAAATCTTAAACAATTAGGATTAAAAAATTTAATTAGAGAAAATGCAAAAGATTACTTTTTCAATACTGTAGTTGAAGTTAATGGTAAAAAAATTGGTCCATTAGTAGATACTGTTGACCCAGAAATTAAAAGACAAATTATTGGTGAAATATTTATACAAATAGCAAATAAAGTAATTGAGAGATTAGGATTGGATCCAAAAAATACATTTATTGCACAAGGTACATTAAGACCAGATTTAATTGAAAGTGGTAATCCTGATATAAGTGGTTTTGCACATAAAATAAAAACTCATCATAATGATGTAGAAATAGTTAGAGAAGCTAGAAAAAAAGGTTTAATAGTAGAAACAAATAGTGATTGGCATAAAGATGAAGTTAGAAAAGTGGCTAGAAAATTAGGACTTGAAGAAAGTATTGCATCAAGACAACCATTTCCAGGTCCAGGACTTGCTATTAGATTGCTTTGTCATGATAAAAATGAAGAAGTAACTATAACATCAGAAGATGTTGAAAGATTAAGTTCTATTCTTAAAGAGATTTCTGAAAAAGGATTCATACTTCCAATAAAATCAGTAGGTGTTCAAGGAGATAGTAGAAGTTATAGAAATTTATGCGTTATTTCTGGAAATGGATTAAACTTTGATTGGAAACTTATTTCTAACAAAGCAAAAGAAATTACTGATTCAATTAATACTATAAATAGAGTTGGATACATATTAAATAAAACTAATTTAGAAGAAAAACCAAAATGTTTTGATATGAAAATAAGTGATGAAAGTGTAGACTTGCTTCGTGAATTAGATAAAATAGTTACTACAAATTTAGAAAAATCAAAAGTAAATCAAACTTTTGCAGTATTGCTTCCAATAGGTATTAATAAAAAATATTCAGTTGCAATAAGAACATTTGTAACAAATGATTTTATGACAGGTAGAGCTGGTGAAATTGGAAAAGAAGTTGAAAAGGAAATGTTAAATAATATTGTAAATGAAATAAATGAAAAATATGGAGATAAAATAGAATTTATTATTTATGATGTAACAAATAAGCCACCAGCAACATGTGAATGGCAATAATATTTTAAAATTATAAAAAAATAAATGTAGACATGAAATTTTGTATACATTTATTTTTTTGTTAAATCTTTTATCAAGAAGAATTTCTTTTTAGAATATTTTAATTATTGTATTTAAAAATTATTTATGCATGTTGAATATATTTAAATTTTTACATATAATTTTTCAATAAAAAATAAAATTAATAGAATAGGAAAAAAATATTAAATAGTTAGTGAGGAGATAAAATGTTAGAAAGTATTGATGTATCCTTTATAATATCAATTTTAATTAAGTTAATTATTATATTGGTATTATCAAGTATTATCGGTTTGGAAAGAGAATCTTATAATAAACCAGCTGGTTTTAGAACACATATCTTAGTAGGAGTAAGTGCTGTGCTAGTAGTTATTTGTGGAATTTTTATGCATGAAAAAACAGGTGCTGATTCTACAAGAATTCCAGCCCAATTATTATCTGGAATAGGCTTTTTAGGTGCAGGAACTATATTAAGAAATGGATATAGTGTAAGAGGATTAACTACTGCTGCCAGTTTGCTTGCAACAACATGTATAGGAATGTCTATAGGAGCAGGATTATATTCAGTTGGAATTATATCAACAATTATAGTTTTTATTATATTAGAATATACAAAATCAATTTCAGATAAATTTGAACATTATAGTATACTTAGAATGAAGATAAATGTAAATAAACCTAAAGATAATTTAAAAGAAATTAAAGAAATATTAGAAAATTATGTTTTTGAAACAAATGAAATAAAAACAATATCTGAAAATATACTAGTAATATCTGGTAGAATAAGACACGATTTTAATAAAAGTAGAATTTTTTATAAATTGATGCAAATACCGGATGTTAATGAAGTTTTTGAATTAGAAGAAAATAATAAAATCTATGAGGAATAGCAAACTTTTATGGTAACAGATTCTGAAACTAGAAGTAATTCAACTAGATAAAAAAATGGGAGAAGAAGACTTCTCCCATTTTATGAACTATTTTCTCAGTGGGTTATGTAGTGTGTTATCATTTGTCTATTTCATCATTTATTCCCTCTATTATCGAATTTATGTTATCGATTCCTATTCCTGAAACATTCACTTGAGCTACGAAAAATGGCTCTCTAAAGAGTTGGTCGTCAGGAAAAGTCACGGTATACATTTCGATAGGATTATCACACAACATCATCTCACGAAGATTGGATGCTTTACAGGTTCCCAACTGGATAGCAAGTACCTGTTCTCTGTCATCAATTGTTGCAGTGTACACGTATCCGGGAAAGACTCCAGTATAATCTCCAAAAAGATTCACATCCATTATTTTGTACCAAATTTCTAAGTCCCCATGTCATGTCTGTAGAGTTTTACATCTTTCGGGGGTACTTCATATGCTGAAGCCACAATAGACTTTGCTTCAACGAATGATTCAGTGGGCGTCATAGCAGCCTTAGCTTTAGTGATTGCTGCTCCTGCAATAGACGTAAGAATCATACCAGTGATTAAACCTGCACCAAAGATTTTTTTGTTCATAATAAAAAACCTCCATTAAATTATTAATTGAAAGTATGATATCTACAATCTTAATTTTTTCAGAATGTAGATAATTGGAATTCTTTTCCAATGATTCGATTATACTATACTTTACATAAAATAATCACAATACTTATAGAAAAAATTTTTTTTTGCAAAATTTCTGGACTTATTTAATAAATCTTTTATAGATGATGTTTTAGAATTGGATTAGGTTTGGCTGAGAAAAGAAATAATAAAAAATGCTGAAAATTATAAATAGATAAATTATAATTTAATTGAAAAAATATTACAAAATAGTAATAAGGTAAAAGAAACTTTATTCGAGAAATAAAATTACATTAGATGATAATTTTTAGACATATAAAGAAATAATTAATAAATATACAGACGACTATAACATTAGAAAAGCACTTAAAAATAAAGAGATTTATAAAATTGAGAAAGGTGTATACTCAGATAGTAAATATGTAAATCCACTAATAGTATATTCAACTAAATGTCAAAATGCAGTAATCACAATAGAAAATGCTTTTTACTTTCATAATCTAACTGATGTTATTTCAAATAAAACATATCTTGATACACCTAGAAATAGCCATTCTATAAGGAATGATAAAATAGTTCAATTTATTTTCTGACGAGGGTTTATTGAGTATCAAAAAAATCGTTGTAAATATAGAAAATCAAAAAGTCTGCATGTTTGATATTGAACAAGATTTTTAATTACAAATAAAAATGCAGAACAAGTAATATATTAGTATATTTATTTTAAGTGAGATATGGAATAAAATAAAAAACAGAATGAATAAGTTATAGACGAACTCTATTCATTCCGTTTCTTGAAAGAGAATTAATTAATCGGTATACAAATGTATGTTGCATCGTCACGATGTTCAACATCTTGTATTTGTTCAACTGTTTCTCTTACAGTAGGTTTCGTTAATCCCCAATTGTTAGAAAAAGTATCGGCCCAGTACACTCCGTCTGTCATAAGCCAAACTTCTGTATCAATAAAGTTGGAACTGATTTCTCTCTTATACACATCAATGTACTGAGAAAAATTTGGCATGCTTGTCAAAAAGGTTTCGTGTGATGTTCTTCCGTTTTTAGGAAAAGACAATACATTTTTCATTCCCTTTCCTGAGTTAATGCCATCCTTAGGGGTAAATCCTAATACAATTGCACCATCACCTAAATGAATAGTAAGAACACCAGGGGCTTCTTTGGAACGATTTATTAAAGCTATTACAAATGTTGATCCAAGATCTTTTCTGATGCAACCAATACTTTCAGCTGTTTCTTCAAGAATTGAAATTGCTTTTTGTTCGATGTCTTCCTGAATTTCTTTTTTCTCCATATTGAAATAGAAACTCTCAGCATTTTCGGCGATATAATCTGCAAGTGTTTGGCTAAGTATTGTGGCTCCGAGCTTAGCTTGAGTTTTAGAACCAGCTCCATCTGCAATAACTGCACAAACGTAGTTGCCCTGCATCTTAAATGCAAATGCATCTTGGTTTTCGATACCTTCTTTAATGTGCTGTTTTCCTGTCTCTGTGAAGTATGAAATCTCTTTCATGATAATTCCTCCAAAAAATTTTTTTTATGTCTATTCGAATGCATTGAAAACAAGAGGATATTTGCTAAAAGTTTTCAATACATTAATTCTAACATATTATGTAAATAATGTCAAATTTTGAGTAATTGACCTTTATAATTATTATAAATAGATAGAGTATAATTTAATTAGAAAAGATATTACAAAATAGTAATTCTGATTATAATTAAAGTAAAAACAACTTATTAATAATAAGTAATTGATACAACAATCGCGAATAATGAATCATAAATTTGTAGAGTCATTGTAAAGTTATAAACAGAAAGGGCCTCCGCATTGCAGAAGCCCTTTTGTTTACAACCTAAATATACCAGAATTAAACCAGCAAGCTGGCATGAATCCAAGCATATTCAATCCATCAAGCAAATACAATTTGTTTCCTAATTTGTCGGTTTTCACCGAAGAAACTTTGTATGCCTGATGGTGGTGTAAGATTTTGCTCACGTTCTCGATGTCCCCACTGTATACGACAAAACAGGTCATGTTTTGTTCATAATACTTGCGGTAGTAATCAAGAAATTTTTTGCGATTAAAGTTTACTTTCATAAACTTTTCCTCCATTTTAATCTGGTAGAGGTTAACAACAATTTGCATTTGACCTCCGTACAAATGCAAATGTGTGATTTTTATAACCACAAAACAATAGTAGTATACCATGAATTACAAAAAAAGTCAACATAAAACAAAACGAGTATTAAAAACGTTTTATGAGATAACTTACAATAAGGTTAAAGAACAAAAGTTTTTAAAAAGTTAATTGAATGTAAATTATAAGAAGTTAAAAGTGGAATAAAAAGTTTTTTAAATAGGTATAAATTAAAAATAGAAATAAAAGGAGATACAGCATCAAAAGTACTAGATAATTTTTTAAATGATTTTGATGAATTGGGCTTAAATCATAAAATATATATAATAATAGACGAATACGACAATTTTATAAATGCAATGTATGCATTAGCAAAAACTGGAGATATAAAACCAACAGTAGAAATAGTAAAAGAATTTTTAGTATATTGTAGTAATATAGATACAGAAAACTTTAATGAAAAAATGCTAAAATTTGTATTTTAAATGTTTTTATTATAGTATATGAAGAATATCCAGCAAAGCAAGGATTTGCAGATATATTAATACAAAAAACATCAGTAAGTAGAGCAACATATGAAGCTGTAATAGAGTTAAAATATTTAACAAAAGAAAAAGGAAAAACAGCAAATATAGAAAAATTAAAAACTGAAGCGAAAGAGCAATTAGCAAAATATATGGAAGATAAAAGACTAAGTCAAAAAGAAAATTTAAAAAAATATGTAATAATATTCACTGGATTTGATAATGTTGAATTAGAAGAATTATAATACATCGATTAAAAAGCAAATATGAATATTGGTAAGTTCTAAATATTATGGAATACAAAATAGTATGATTGTACTAAAATCTTGTGAATTTTTAGTAATAAACTGAACATTATTACTAAGAATTCACAAAGTAATACAATTGTAAGATTAAAGTTATTGACATATTTTTTATTTAATAATAAAATTAGCTTAAATAAATTGTACCAAAGAAGGGAAGAGAAAAATGCAAAAGATATCAAAAAAATTATTATTTAGTTTTATATTTTTTATGGGAATTTTGACTATATTTCCAATTTTTGTACATGCTACAAGTGAAAAGCAAACATCAACAACACAAGTAAATGAAAAAACAATAACATGGGAGTATAATTTAGATGAATCAAATAATATAACAGATTTAAAATGTAATAATCCGCAAGATTTACCGGAAAACGTAGATATTCCAGAACAAATTGATAATAAAACAGTTATTTCAATCGGAAGTAATGTTTTTAATAGAAATTCCAAAATAAAAGAAATAAAAATACCAGATTCAGTGATATAGATAGAAAGTGATGCATTTAATCATTGTCAAAATTTAACAAAAATAAATTTTGGAACAGGATTAGAAAAAATAGGAACATTTGCATTTATAGAATGTACAAGTTTAACCGAAATTAAAATACCAGATTCAGTAACAAAGATAGAAATGTCTACATTTGAAGGATGTACAAGTATAACCGAAATTAAAATACCAGATTCAGTGACAAAGATAGAAATGTCTACATTTGAAGGATGTACAAGTTTAACCGAAATAAAAATACCAGATTTAGTTACAGAGATAGAAATGTATGCATTTGAAGGATGTACAAGTTTAACGAAAATAAATTTTGGAACAGGATTAGAAAAAATAGGAATATCAGCATTTAAAGGATGTACAAGTTTAACAGAAATAAAATTACCAAAAAGTTTTAAGCATAGTATTACAGATTTGCAGGGAAATGGACCATTTTTTGAATGTACAAATTTAGTAAGTGTAATATTTGAAGAAGGAACAAAAATAATAGGAGAAGGAGTATGTGCAGGAGTAAAGGGAATAACAGAAATAAAAATACCAGATTCAGTTACAGAGATAGAAATGTATGCATTTGAAAAATGTACAAGTTTAGCGAAAATAAGTTTTGGAACAGGATTAGAAAAAATAGGAATATCAGCATTTAAAGGATGTACAAGTTTAACAGAAATAAAATTACCAAAAAGTTTTAAGCATAGTATTACAGATTTAAAGGGAAATGGACCATTTTCTGAATGTACAAATTTAGTAAGTGTAATATTTGAAGAAGGAACAAAAATAATAGGAGAAGGGGTATGTGCAGGAGTAAATGGTATAACCGAAATAAAAATACCAGATTCAGTTACAGAGATAGAAATGTATGCATTTAATAATTGTAAAAATTTGAAAAAAATAACAATTCTGGATAACGTTAAGGATATAGGACTTGATTCTAGAGATGTTGTCTTTGAAAATCATAATGAAGATTTAACAATTTATTGTTACAAAGATTCATATGTAGATCAATATGGCGAAAAATATAATATAAAAAGAGAATATCTTCAAAGACCAGCGACTCCAACTACACCAGAAGATAATAATTCGAATAACAATAATTCATCTGATATAGGTTCTACACAAAATAATAATAGTAATCCAACATCAAGCTCAACTAACAATAATAACAATCCAACATCAACTTCTAGTGAAGTGACAGAAAATAGTAGTTCAGCAATATCAGGTAAAAAAGATATTACACTTGCACCTCAAATATTACCAAAAACAGGAGTTGGAAAATGTTTCATATTTATAATTGTTTTAATATCAGCATATGGAATTTATACATATTTTAAATATAAAGATTTAAAGGATATAAAATAAATCAAAAAACCAATAGAAATAATTTCTATTGGTTTTAATTTTATTCATTTATGGTATATAACAATATCATATCAAGATATATAAATAGTATTAAATTTAGGAATAACATAATTAGAAGAATTTTTATTAAGATTATGTAAAACATTGAATTTTTGAAAACTATGTTGTATAATATAAACATGGATTTTTTTCCAAGTAAAAATTACATGTCAATAATAAGGAGGTTTTATACTATAAAAGTTTTAAGTATCATTGATTAAAGAGGGAAATAAAGTCATTGAAACAAGAAGTTGGAAAATATCTTATATGATGTTGCTAAATAGCAGAAAGGAGTATGCAAGATGAAAATTATTCAACTTAAAGAAGCCGAAAGGCTCAAAGAAGGATTACGGAGCCTAACTGAAGAATTCATTGGGGAACATTCATATTATTCTACATGGATTCAAAAGAATTCTTCAACATTTAAAGACGGAACCAGAATCGTTTATGAGCTTAATGACAAAGAAAAGGTAGTAGGATATATGATGGTTCATTTTTCTACAGAAAAATGTGCAAAGATTAATGGAATTTTCGTATTTCCTGATTGCCAAAAAAGAGGATATGCTAAGGAAGCATTGTTACAAGTGTTAGAACAACTTAAAAGTCAAAATTACGACTATGCGTTTATTCAAACTAGGACTAATAACAAAATTGTGGTTCATATGTTTGATTCGTTACATTTTGATGTTATCGGTCAAAATTACCACAAGATTGAGAACCAGACAAATTTGTTAGCAGTCTATGACTTAAAAGAAAAAAGAAACTTTGATGAAATGTTTGCATTAGCAGAGCAGCTTTATCCAGGATTCTCAAAAAAATGATATGTAATATGGCAAGGTGTCAAATGATACCTTGTCTTTTTTTTAATTAGCTATATAATATAAATGTAAAAGGAGGAAGTTATATGTTATATTTTGATACTCATGCTCACTATGATTGGAAGGAATTTAATGTAGATAGAAGTGAATTATTTGATAAATTTGAAAGAAAGTTATGTGGACTTGTAAATATAGGTATAAATATAGAATCTGCTAAGAAGGTTAAGGAATATGCAAATAAATATTCATATATGTATTTCTCGCTTGGAATACACCCTATGGAAGTAAATAAAGAATTTTCATTGAAATTAATTGAAGAAATGATAAAAAATGAAATAAAAAACAAGAATTCAAAATTGGTCGCAATTGGAGAAACAGGGTTAGATTATCATTTTAATTATCCTATAGAATTACAGAAAAAATATTTTATAGAGCAAATAAGGTTAGCAAATAAATATGAATTACCTATAATCATACATTCGAGAGAATCACAAGATGATGTAGAGATGATTTTGCGCGAAAATGTGGTTAAAAAAGGAGGTATAATGCACTGCTATTCTGGAACACCACAAAAATCAAAAAAGTTTGTTGAAATGGGCTTTTATTTAGGTGTTGGAGGACCTGTTACGAGATATAAAGATGTACAAGAAACTGTTAGAATAACTCCTATAGATAAAATTGTTATAGAAACAGATAGTCCGGTATTACCTCCTGAACCTTTTGAAAAACATTCAAGAAACAATTCATTATATTTAAAGTATATTGTGAAAAAAATAGCAGAAATAAAAAAATTAACTGAAGAAGAAGTTATAAATTTTACTACGAAAAATGCATATACAGTATATGGAATAAAGAATTAATAGCAAAAAAAGTAAGCCAACTTGAAAACAATATCTAATTTTGAAAAAATGGCAATATGTAAGAATGTTACCACATCTTTGGGATAGTACAAAAAAATTCGTTTTTTTGCAGATGATTTTTCTACAATAAATGAAATTTCGAAATTTTTATTAGATGAATTAAAAAATAGATTAGAAGACATAAAAGAAAATGATAAAAAAGAGTTTTATTATACACCTCAATATTTGATAATTACAGATAATTATAAGAAAATAGAAGATTTTAGTTTTTTTTATGAATTAGCAAAAATAAAACAAAATATAGGATTTAGTTTATTATGTATTACAGATGATTTTTATAAGTTACCAAATGAATGTAGATTTTTTGTAAAAATAGGAAATGGTAAAGGTTTTGTATTTGATAATGAAAATGTTAATGGAACGCAAAAAGAATTTATTCTAGATGATATAATAGATGTAGATTTTGATTCTATTTCACAAATATTAGCTAATATTCCAATTAGATTTAAAACTAAGGGAACTTACTCATTGCCTACTAGTTATTCATTTTTAAATATGTATAATGTAGGAAATATTAAAAGTTTGAATATATGGGATAGATGGAGAGGAAATGATTCTTCTGTATCTCTAAAAGCTCAAATTGGAATATACAGTGGTTAAAATCCAATATATTTAGATATTCATGAGAAGTATCATGGACCTCATGGTTTAATTGCAGGTTCTACAGGTCCTGGTAAGAGTGAATTTATTATGACATATATATTGTCATTAGCAGTTAATTTTCTACTTAATGACTACAAAGGTGGAGGTTTAGCTGGTGCATTTCAAAAAAGTGACTTTAAATTACCTCACTTAGTAGGAACTATTATATGATATGAAATTTTAACTACAACTTATGAGATATTTAATACAAATATACCAAACCAAGTTGAAATTTTAAATAATTTTGTTGAAGAGAATTTTAAAAATAAATCATCTGCTTTAAATATTTTTTCTACAAAACTTATAGAGGCAAATAAAAAGTTATCTCAAAACCTTGTTTCAAATATTACAGAATTCTATAATACACTTGATGCTAATGTTGATATATTGAAATCAATGGAACAAACTCAAATGGAAGATATTAATAAATTATCATAAAATTTATAAAATGGAGCTTGTAAATAGACAAGCTCTTTTTTCATATATGTAAACAAGGAGGGAAGGAGTTTTTGTCTTAAGGAAAATGATATTTAAATTATCAAATAATTATACTATATAAATAAAGTATAATGTCGAATTTTAAGTATAAAATAATAATTATGTTCCGAACATGAAATAAAAAGTATCTATGCATTTAATTATACAAGAGTGTTTAGAATAGTAAAAGGTATTGATAAAAGATTTAAATAAAGAAAATAGATTTTGTAAAATGAAATCTAGCTTAGAAGTAACAATATCAAAATATGATTTTTTAGCAGAAGAACAGGAATATTTTTTTAATAATCTTGAAAAAGTTTACATAATGTGTTACAATTAAAAAGAAATAAAAAATAATTAGGAGGTTTTTATATGAGTAAAAAGAAAAATAAAGAGTACAGATATAAACATATTGATGATATTGAAAAAATAAATTTAAAAAATTATAGTAACCAAGATCTTTTAGAGTTGTATCAAAGTGTTTTAGATGACAGGTTGTATAATGATGAAGATGAAAGACAAATTGCCATTGAGGTTATTTCAGAAGAAATTGAGATAAGAGAAGAAAAAAGATTAAGAGAAGAAGAAGAGAGAAAAAGACAGGAAGAAGAAAAGAAAATACAAGAAAAAATAGATAAAAAAAGGGAAAAAGGTCTTCAAAAACAAAAGCAAAACAGAGAAGCTAAAAAAAATAGACCAGTAGAAGAATATTCTGATGATGAATTGAAATTGAAATATGCTAGAATATTGCAAGATATGGAAAGAATGACAGTAGGGAAAAAACAAGATGGTAAAGCTTATGATAAATTATATGAGCAAATAGAATTATTAGGTAATGAATTAAAAAGACGATTTGGAGAAAAAATTAAAGCAAAAAATGAAGAAATAAGTGAAGTTTCATTAAAAAATGCAATAAATAAAGAAATGGATGCTCTACATGATAGTTTTAAACCTGAAGAAAAAAAATCAAGTAGACAAGAAAGAAAAAAATATATGGCATCATTTTATAAAAAAATAAAAGATATGTCTAAAGAGGATTTAGAAGTTAAAAAAGAAGGTATAGAGGCTGAAATAGAATTTTATAATCAAAAATTAACTCGAAGTAGTTATTTGACAAACGAAGAAATAGCTGAACTTCAAGAAAAGTTGGAAAAAAGTAAACTAAAGTTAAAACAGATTGGTGAAAAAATAAAAAAAGAAGAAGCTAAAAGGGAAGAACAAGCTAGAAAAGAAGAACAAGCTAGAAAAGAAGAACAAGCTAGAAAAGAAGAACAAGCTAGAAAAGAAGA
>CANRGN010000044.1 GCA_947630235.1 uncultured Clostridia bacterium | reverse complement strand
TAGAAAAGAAGAACAAGCTAGAAAAGAAGAACAAGCTAGAAAAGAAGAACAAGCTAGAAAAGAAGAACAAGCTAGAAAAGAAGAACAAGCTAGAAGAGAAGAACAAGCTAGAAAAGAAGAAGAAGCTAGAAGAGAAGAACAAGCTAGGAAAGAAGAACAAGCTAGAAAAGAAGAAGAAGCTAGAAGAGAAGAACAAGCTAGGAAAGAAGAACAAGCTAGGAAAGAAGAAGAAGCTAGAAGAGAAGAAGAGGCCAGAAGAAAAAATATAGACAAGATTATGAATAATAAAAAAATTCAAAATAATAATAAAAAGAAAAAAGAAAATTTTATTTCATCATTATTTACTAAATTAAAAAAAGGATTAAAAGTAATGATAGCTTCTGTAGGTCTTATTGGAGCTATTGGTCTAACTAAGACTGCTAAATTTTTAGCAGATAAGCCATCTAAAAATAATAACAATACAATATCTGATGAATTTGATTATAATGAAAGAACTGAAGATAAAGAAAGTAAAATAGATGATAAAGTTAATGAAAATTTAAATAGTCTAGAATCAACTAAAGAAAAATCAGATAAAGTAAAAAAAGACAACAATCAAGAATCTTTTAAAGTAACTCAAAGTATTATAAGTAAAGATAAAAAAGATCAGCAAGGTTTACAATTAGGACAAGTGCTTAAATTATCAAAAGGAATGACTTTTTCAGAATCTGTATCAGGAGGAAGAACAGGAAGAATAGGTACTAACGTATCCCCAGCAGATGGAATATATGTTATAGATTATTCGGCAGAACTTTCAGATGAAGGAATTGCAAGCTCATATGGATTAAGTGGTCAAATAAAAAACCAAGAAGCAGACTCTGAAAAATATGTTCATGTATCATTGGTAAGAGGTGCTAGAACTTTAAATGAAGCCAAGAAAATAATCCAAGCTCAAAAAGAAAATGCAAAAAAAGGTGTGGTAGATATAAATATTATTAGTCCACGTGGTTGGGTGTCACAAGATAATATTGAAAAAATTATAAAAGAACAAAATAATAAGGAAAATACATATGATGAATATGAACATTAATATATAAAAAGGTTAATTTAAAAACAAATTCTAGTGAAAAATCCAAGAAAAAATAAGCTAACATATATAAGTGTTAGCTTATTTTTTATTTACCTAAATTAAGGTGTAATATTATATAAATAAAACTTCCCCAACAGTTTGTTGGAGAAGTTTTCCTCATTTTAAAGAATAATAAAAGTACGTCCTATTATTCCGCCAGCTATCCAATCATAGTCTTTTAATATATCGACAGTCTTATTTAAACGTTCAAGTTGAGACGAGTACGTATCATTATGTATGAAGTAAGCTGTTAAAGGTGGAATTTCGAGTCTGAACTTAGAATTACTAAGATTAGCATAATGCTCTGTTAATTCGACAAAAACGTCGATCTGATTAATGTTAGTTTCTGTGAAGGTTTCTTCCTTGTTGTATATAACGTGTTCTTCCTCTCTCTCAAGAGATGTGTAAGCCTTTATAGAAACTTCCAAGTTAAACATGTCAGAATTCAAAGTAAAGCTATTGGCTGAGTACATTCTAGTGCTCACCAAAAGTACTTTGAATTTATTGTAGGCCTTTTGCGTTTTAAAAGCAGAAATTGCTTGGTCCATCTCCTTAATAAATTTTTTTGTCTTTTCTTTCATAGCTATACCTCCCATTTTTAAGGATATTGGCGGACGTTTATTATTATACTATATTAGGATAACAAACGATATGGGATTCTCCCATAAAGCAAAAATATTATACCATATTGTTTGATTTATGTCAACATCTAATTTATAATTTTTGTACTTAATTAACAAAAAATAATGATATAATTTCAATTTATTAAAAAAAATGTATTTCTACAATATTAATCATAAAAATTCGTAAAAACTCAGGAAATTTCACCGAAAATCAAAAATGTCAATAATTGACATTTATTAAAAAAATGATAAAATTTTAAAAGTTTAATATTTTAAATTTTTAGAAAAATAGTAAAGGAGAGATATATTAATGGCATTTTTAGGGTTATTTGTAATGTTACCAATTTTTGGAGGATTTTTTTTATTTGTGATTTTAGTTTTGGTAACTTATGTAATGATTAACTTGATTTTATATGTTTTTAGAAGTTTTGGTTTATTAAGAATTGCTAAAAATGAACAATATAAATATCCATATATAGTTTGGATACCAGTAATTTCTAACTATGTTTTAGCAAGATATTGTATGGATAAAAAGAAAAGTATAATATTCTTAATCTTATCAATTTTTGACTTGTTAATTTTAATACCATATTTAATAGTAAGTGGATTAAATGAAATATTTTTAGAAATTTATACAGTTTTCTATTTTATAATAGAAATTATTGTAATGAATAAATTTTACCAAAAGGTATACAAAACTCCTGAACTATTTACTATATTATCAATAATAACTTTGGGATTTTTAAATTCTATTTTTATATATACAGCAAGAATAAAGAAAATAACAAAGGTTAATTTAAATTAGAAAATATTAAATAATAGTATTATGAAAAGGGATGTGAAGGTATTTTAATGGATATGAATAAAAAAGTTATAGTTAGTGATTATGATCAAACATTTTATATAAATGATGAAGATATTGAAAAAAATAAAACAGCTGTAGCAGAATTTGAAAAAAAAGGAAATATATTTACATTTGCTACAGGTAGAAGCTATTTTGATTTTAAAAATATGGTTAAAACATATAATATGAATTATAATTATGTAATATTAAATCATGGATCAACAATAATCAATGGTAAGGATAAAGTAATTTTTAATATTCCTATTGATAATGATATTATTCCAAAAATAAAAAATGAAATTAGATTTAACGAGCTTAAAGATTATTATTGTTGTAGTGAGTTAGAAAGTAGAGTAGATTTTGAACATAAAAATTTAACCAAAATACATATTAAATATAATACTAAAGAAGAAGCTATGGAAATAAATAATATATTAAATAAAAAATTTTCTAAATATATTAATTCTTACTTTGTGGCAGGTGATGCTGTTGAAATAATATCTAATAAAACCAATAAATCAAATGCTGTTAAATTATTAATGCAAACATTTGATATTGATAAAAATAATATTTATACGATTGGTGATGGATTTAGTGATATTACTATGGTAAAAGATTTTAATGGATATTGTATGGCAAAATCGGTTGAAGAATTAAAAAAAATAGCAATTAGACAATATGATAGTGTATCAGAATTAATAAATGAAGTAATGAAAAAATAGAGCTACAGAGGATTTTCCTACTTAAGAACATTAGTTGACATTTTCTTATGTCATACTGCAAAATATATTGCAAAGTCCAAGTTAAATTGTTCGAGCGCCAATTTTGCCAAAAATTGTGTGCAATGCTTTTACTTAAGCATATCTACAAAGAACTTTCCTACTCAATAAAAAAATTTGTAAAAATAGTTTACAAATTTTTTTTTTAATGTTATACTATTAATATTCATTTTTTAGTTAATACCAAATTCTTCTGATTTTTTTTTCACAAAAAAATGGCGCTACCTGTGCCAAACTATCGCTTAATCGGAGGTTGCGATAGGGATGCCAAAAAAAGATTATGAAAAAAGTAAATAAAAATATTATTTGGATAATGATAGGAATTATGGCAATTTTTTTGGTTGGATGTGCAAATATTTCTACAAGTGTTAATGAAACATCAGTTGTAAAAAATTCTGAAAATTTAGAATCTACAACTAAAGTTTCTTACACAACTAATGCACAACTAACCAAAGAAGTTGTTACAACTAAAAAAACTACTACCATGGAAATGGTTACAACCGAACAAACTACTGAAAAAGAAGTGAAAGTTACTACTAGAACTGCTTATGTAGTAGAGGCTAAACCACTCGAAACTACTTCAACAACTTCAAATAGCAGTAACGTTGAAAGTAATCCAAATTCTGAAGATGAGATGATTAATAATGGCTCTTTTTATTGTGTTTATACAGTACAGCCAAATGACACATATCTCAAGCTTTGGAATTATTATCAAGTTACACAAAAACAAATATGTGCATTTAATGGAATTGATCCTAATGCATATTTAACTGCTGGATGGATTATTTATATTCCACTTGATACCTATATTCCACCGGATACATGGGAATACGATTATACTCCTGTTTTTGACTCTAACACTTTAAATGATCAGAATCAAAATAATGAGTTTGATAACAGTAATTTAGAGGAGAATGATAATATTCAGTATGATGATGGTTTAGTATGGTCGAATTCTGTAACTTTGTATACAACAAATTCTGAATCAGCTTCTTGGCATAACATTTTACAGGCTTCGAATATGCTTAATGGGTTCAAACTTGGCCCTGGAGAAACCTTTGATTGGTTTATAAATATGGGGCCATGCAGTTATGACCAAGGTTTTATTGATGCTGGAGCTTATGTGGAAGGTGGTAGTGCTCCTGGCGGTGGAATATGTTTTGTATCTACTGCATTGATGCAGGCTGCTCGTGGTTCAAATTGTAATAATATGTTATATTATGACCATATAAATCCAGTAAGTTACGCATCTCGTGGAAATGAAGCAGCTGTTTCTTATGGAGAATGTGATTTAGTTTTTTCTAATCCAAGTCAGACTACAGGCTTACAATTTTGGGTTGTAGCTGATGAAGCTTCACATTCGATTACAGTATCATCAAACATCTATTATTAAATTCAAAAAAAATCAGAAGAATAACCGAGCTATTTTATTTATAGCTCGGCGTTTTTTTATTCAGTAGGAAAGTTCTTAAGTAGATAGGCTTAAGTAAAAGAATTGCACACAATTTTTGTCAAAGCTGGCGCACGAACAATTTAACGTGGACTTTGCAATATATTTTTGCAGTATAACATAAGAAAATGCCCTCTATTGTTCTAATTTAATTTTAGAACTTTATTATAGCTAAGTGGTTTTAAAATGCCTCTTCATTTACATAATTTTGACATTGATTTCACTTTTATATATTGAAATATGAATATAAAAGTGATAGAATTATTAACATAAAATAAAATTTCTAATATATGATTATAAAACATATTTGAAAAATAATTAATATAGTATAGGAGTGTGGAAGATGAGAGTTATATCAAAAAAACTAATAATAAGTATAATTATTTTTGTAATAATATCTCAAAGTTTTTTGCTAACTGTAAAAAGTTATGCTAGTGAATTTATACTACAAAATTCCGAAGAAGAAATTGTTCAAGATAATAATGAGGAAAACTTGATTGAACAAGAAAATTTAGAAGAAAATCCACAAATAGCAATAGATGAAAACAAATTATCTGAATTAGAAAAGATAGATGATAATAATTCATTTGAACCTATTGTAGAAGATACAGAAAGAGATAATCCTGAACAAAATAAAGAAATTAATATAGATGAACAATTAGAAGAAAATAATGAAATATTAGATTCTGATATAGAAGTTAATGATGATGATAATTCTACATCAAATATATTAAATTCTGAATCTGAAATTATAGTTTCAAGTTCTGGTAATCAAACAAAAATACCTTATGATTCAAATTTAATTTATGCAGATTATCTTGAAGTTTTAACAGATACAGAAAATGAATGGTATGTTGATGATACATTTAATGGAATTTGTTTTATTAAATATAATTATCGCACAAATCAATTTACCACAGTATATACTTATAGCAATTATGATAAATATAATACTGAATATATCAATTGTTATAACAATGGTGATATAATATATATTTTATTATCTGATAGAAAAAATAATTATAAACCTACAATAATAGGATATAATGTAAAAACTAATGAAATAGTATTTAATCAAACTTATGAAGATGTAGTTCAAAATGTTATATTTCAAAATTTTTTAGTAGATAGCGAACAAAGAGCTTATTTTGAAGAAGATAAAAAAATAAAAATTTATGATAAAAATGGAAAACAAATAAGTATTTTTACAAACCCAAATTCTAATGAGTTTTCACTATACAATATAAGCCCTGATAATAAAATAATTGTATTAAGTGTAAATTACTCATATGATGGATTTTTAAAAGTTGAAAATGGAAAAATAAAGAGTAAAGAAGTTACTAAATATAATTATATAGGTGGATATAGATATGTTAATTGGAAATTTTTCTCTAATAATGTAGCCTTAGATACCTATGGAGATATGGCTGTATTTGATTCAAGTAAATCTGAAATATCATATACAATCAAATATCAAATTAAAAAATCAACAAGTACAAGTAAAATACCAGGATTTAAATTAAATAATAGTATATATTACGGTGGCTCTAATGGAATGATATATAAACAAAATATAAATACGTTTTCAATAGAAGGAACTTATGTAATACCAGATACAAATTCTGAAATTTATAGTATGAATTATAATAATGGTACTATTTATGTTGTTTATAGAATTAAAAATTCTAGTACAAATGATTATACTTATTATTTAACTTCATTTACAGAAAACCAAATAAAAAAACCTGTAACATATACTTTTAATAAAAATACTGCTACTAGTCATACCAAAGCACAAATAACTCAAAAATATAATGAAGCTAAAGCAAAATTTGATTATAGAAATCAAAGTGTTTATCAAAATCAGCCATCTACAAAAAGTCCATATAAATCAGGTTCGTTAAAAGAACAAGTAAAGACAGATACTCTTAATCAAATAAATTTTTATCGTTGGTTATATGGAATAAATACACTAAATTTAAATACTTCTAAAATGGATAGAAATCAAAAAGGGGCTGTATTGCTAGCTGCTCTTAATACTCTAACTCATTATCCATCAAAACCAAAAGATATGGATGATAGTTTTTATAAGGAGGCATATGCAGGATGTAATGCAGGTGCAAACGAATATTCAGGAAATGTTGCATATGGTTATTCAATGCCAAATAGTATTTATGGATATATAGATGATAGTTCTAATACTTATGCAAATGTAGGGCATAGAACATCTTTATTAGATTTATCTGCTGATACAGTAAGCTTTGGATATTGTAATTCTTATAATACTTTATCTATTTATTATTCTAATAATACAAAAAATAAAGATAATTTTTACAGTTATCCAACATCAGGATATTTTCCAACTGAGTGTATAAGAACTACTGCAATGTGGTCAATAAATTTAAGTGATAAAGACTATATTTTAAATGATTTAAATTTAACACTTTCAAGTAATGGAATAACTGCAAGTAAAGTAACTACTTATTATGATCGATATACCAAAACATTATACTTTTCTATTCCAGATAATATAAAAAAGGCTATTAGTAATGGTGCAAATTCTTATTTACCTGAAACTGTAGTTAATATTAAAGCTACAGGAATAAAAGATAGCGAAGGCAATAATTATGTAATTACTTATAACACTAATTTTTATTGTATAAATAGAATTGAGCCAACATCAGCTATTATTTCATTTGATGATTATTGGTATTCTAATTCAACTTATAGTGAACTTAATGTAGGAGAAACAAAAACATTATATGTATCAGTACAACCAAGTAATGCAACAGATGCTAGATATACAATTGAATATAGTAATCCAAATGGAGCTATTAGTTTTGATAAAAATACAAATTTAATAAAAGCTATTAAAGATGGAACTGCACATTTTAAAATAAAAAGTGTTGCAACAGGAAAAGTTCTTCATGAATTCGACCTAAATGTAGGCAAAATTTATACAACTCCAAATGTAAAATACAGAACACATGTCCAAAACATAGGATGGCAAAACTATGTATCAAATGGAGCAATGAGTGGAACTCAAGGTAAGAGTTTAAGGCTTGAAGGAATAAACATATATATTGATAATTCAGATATTAGTGGTGGAATAGAATATTCAACACATGTACAAAATATAGGTTGGCAAAATTTCGTATCAAATAACCAAATGTCAGGAACTTCAGGAAAAAGTTTAAGATTAGAAGCTATAAAAATTAGATTAATAGGTGAACTAAAAAATAATTATGATATTTATTATAGAGTTCATTGTGAAAATTTTGGCTGGCTAGGTTGGGCAAAAAATGGTCAAGAATCTGGTTCAGCAGGATATGGATATAGATTAGAAGGTATTGAAATTAAACTTGTAAAAAAAGGAGGAAGTGCTCCTGGAAGTACATCAAATTATTTTCATCAAGCACCTCCAAATGTTAATTATAGAACACATGTACAAAATATAGGATGGCAAAATTATGTATCAAATGGAGCAATGAGTGGAACTCAAGGAAAAAGTTTAAGATTAGAAGGTATTAATATCAATATAAATAATACAAATATTAGTGGTGGAATAGAATATGCAACACATGTTCAAAATATAGGCTGGCAAAATTTTGTAAAAAATGGTCAAATGTCTGGAACATCTGGAAAGGGATTAAGGCTTGAAGCTATAAAAATAAAATTAACAGGAGATTTAGCAAATAAGTATGATATTTATTATAGAGTTCACTGTGAGAATTTTGGATGGTTAGGTTGGGCTAAAAATGGAGCAGAATCTGGTTCAGCAGGGTATGGATATAGATTAGAAGGAATCGAAATTAGGTTACTTAATAAAGGTTCATCTGCACCTGGAAGTACTGCAAGAGCATTTATTCAAAAATAAAATTTTAAAAAAAGCTATTGTTTAATAAAACATAGCTTTTTTGAATTTTGTATTGTAATAGAAAAACTAATATGATAAAATATAAAAAATAAAAGGTGAAATTATGATTGAATTAGAAGATAATATAAAACAATTAAATAATCTAAAATCAAAAATAGAATTGATAGAAGATTCTTTAAAAATTACAAAATTAAAAGAAGAATTAAAATTATTAGAAGAGCAATCTTTAGAAGCAAATTTTTGGAATGACCAAGAAAACTCATCTAAAGTTTTTTCTAGAATTAAAAATTTGAAAAGAAAAATAGAAAATTTTGAAAAATTTAGTGCAGAATTAAATAATTTATTAGAAATGAATTCTTTACTTGAAATTGATTATGATGAAGAATTATTAAAAGAATTAATAATAAATACAAAAAATTTAGAAAAATCTTTAGAAAATCTTGAAATTGAAACTTTGCTTTCTGGAAAATTTGATAATAATAATGCAATAATAACTCTTCATCCTGGTGCTGGAGGAACAGAATCACAAGATTGGGTTCAAATGTTATATAGAATGTATGGTAGATGGGCTAGTTTTAATGGATTTGAATTAAAAGAATTAGATTATTTGCCTGGTGATGAAGCTGGTATAAAAAGTGTAACAGCTTTAATAAGTGGTGAAAATGCTTATGGATATTTAAAAGGTGAAATGGGTGTTCATAGATTAGTTAGAATATCACCTTTTGATAGTGGAGGAAGACGCCATACTTCATTTGCTTCTTTAGAAGTTCTACCAGAAATTACTGATGATATAGAAATAGAAATTAATCCGTCAGATTTAAGAATTGATACTTATAGAGCTTCTGGAGCTGGAGGACAGCATATAAATAAAACAGATTCAGCTGTTAGAATAACTCATATTCCAACTAATATTGTTGTTTCATGTCAATCTGAACGTTCACAACAAATGAATAGAGAAACAGCTATGAGAATGCTAAAATCAAAATTATTAGCTATAAAAGAACAGCAAAAAAAAGATAAAATAAATGAATTAAAAGGTAATCAAATGGATATTGCTTGGGGAAGCCAAATTAGATCTTATGTATTTTGTCCATATACACTTGTGAAAGATCATAGAACTGGTTATGAAGTTGGAAATGTTGAATCTGTTATGAATGGCGAAATAAATGAATTTATTCAAGAATATTTAAAAATGCTTGCTAAAAAGTAATCATTTTAAATATTTTATGAATATAATATAGTATAATATTTAGATTTAAATATTATATTCAAAAGGAAGTACAAGTTAAATTGTACTTTAAAAAGGAATGATAATATATGGGAATTGTTGTACAAAAATTTGGTGGAAGTTCTGTAGCAGATGTAAAAAAACTAGAAATGGTATCAGAACATATTATCGATGAAGTAGATAAAAATAATAAAGTAGTAGTTGTAGTATCTGCTCAAGGTAAAACTACAGATAAACTTATTTTTGAAGAGGAAGAAATAACTAAATCTCCATGTAAAAGAGAGCATGATGTATTAGTTTCTGTAGGAGAACAAATTACTATTGCGAAACTTACTATGCTTCTTCAAAAAAAGGGTTATAATGCAATATCACTTACTGGTTGGCAAATACCTATAATTACAAATAATGAACATTCAAATGGAAGGATAAGATATATTCATAAAGAAACTATTTTAGAATTATTGAGTGCTGGAAATATTGTAGTTGTTGCTGGTTTTCAAGGTATTAATGAAAATGGAGAAATAGTTACATTAGGAAGAGGGGGCTCAGATACAACTGCAGTATCGATTGCAGCAGCATTAAATGCAGATAAATGTGATATATATACAGATGTAGATGGTGTATTTACTGCTGATCCTAGAATTGTTGAAAATTCAAAACAAATAAAATCAATATGTTATGAAGAAATGTTAGAGCTTGCTAGTCAAGGTGCAAAAGTTCTTCATAATAGATGTGTTGAAGTTGCTGAAAAATATAATGTTCCTTTATATGTTAAATCTACTTTTGAAAAAAATAGTCTTGGAACTTTAGTTAAAAACCAAAAAAATCTTGAGGATTTATTTATAAATGGTGTTACAAAAGATGATTATATTTCTAGAATAACAGTTGCTGGAATTGATAATCAAATTGGAAGAACATACACATTATTTAAAATTCTATCAGAAAACAAAATAAATGTTGATGTAATTGTTCAGTCTTTTGGCGAACATATAACAAAAGACATTGCTTTTACTGTTAAAATGAGCGATTTAAATAAAACTTTAGAAGTATTAGAAGAAAATAAAGAGTTACTTCATGCAAAACAAATTCTTCACAGTGAAAATTTATCTAAAGTTTCAATAATAGGTGTTGGTATTGCTAACAAACCAGGAGTTGCAGCAGATATGTTCGAAGCTCTATATGAAAATAATATAAATATGCATATGGTATCAACATCAGAAATAAAAATATCTGTTTTAGTAAATTCATCAGATAGTGACAAAGCTGTTAAGGCAATTCATGATAAGTTTTTTAATATTTAAATAAGGTGAGTAGCTGAGGCTATAAAAAAGTAGCCTCAATTATACTCGCCATTTTTATTTAGTAAATAGGCTTAAATAAAAGCATTGCACACAATTTTGTCAAAATTGGCGCGCGAACAATTTAACGTGGACTTTGCAATATATTTTTTCAGTATGACATAAGAAAATGTCCACTATTGTTCTTTAGTAAATAGACTAATGAATAAAATTAAATCTTTATATTTTATCAAAAATAGTTAATACTAAGAACAATAGTAAGCAAATTGTTAAAATATATTGCAAAGTCTAAGTTAAATTGTTTGTATGGCAGTTTTGACAAAAATTGTGTGCAATGTTTTACTTGAGCCTATCTACTTAAGAACTTTCATACTAAAGAAAAAAGAACATATTGTTCAGAAAGAAGAGGTATTTAGTATATTTAGAATTTTAATTACAATTATTACATTTTTAGCAAAATCAGTAAAAAGCGGAGCAAAGGGAGTTTTTAGAATTTTTACAGCAATAATTGATTATATAACTTACGCAATATTTGTAAAAGCATTTGGATTTAGTATAGTAGTAGCAAATACAATGTCTTGGATAATTGCAGAATCTTTTGCTTTTGGTACAAATAAAATCTTTACATATAGAGGTAAAGGTAAAAAATTAGTTAGAATGGAGTATATTCGCTTTTTATTTGCTAGAATTTTCATATTAGCTGTTGAAACAATAATATTAAAAATAAGTGTTGATATGTTAAATTTCGAAGAATTAAAAATGAAGCTTTTTGCAATGTGTGTAGTAATAATTTTAAATCCTATATTAAATAGATATTTTATTTTCAAAAAATCAAAATATATATCAAAATTACAGCTTTTAAAAAATATTAAAGCAAAATTAAAAAAAATTAAGCATAATAAAAATCTTCCTGAATAAAATTATATAAAGAAATTTTTTTTAGGTGATTTTAGGAAAAATAATAATTAAATTTTGACATAAGAAAATGCGTAAATTAATTTATTTGATTATTTTTTAAACTTAATTTGTGCCTAGGAAAGGAATGAAATAAAATATGATTGAAGAAAAGAATGTAAATGTAATTCAAAATTTAATTTTAGAAAATAGGGAAAAGTTAAATATTTCTGGTGTATTAGATGTATTAAGTTTTGATGATCAACTTATACTTCTAGAAACTCAATTAGGATTATTAACTGTAAAAGGTGAAAAATTAAGAGTTAATAAATTAAATTTAGATTCAGAGGAAGTTATAGTAGATGGACTAATTCAAAGTTTATCATACTCAAATAATGAACTTGGAAAGAAAAATTCTAATTTTTTAAGTAAAATATTTAAATAGGTGATAGAATGATTTACAATCAATGTAAAGTTTTTTGTGCATTTTTTATTTTAGGAATATTAACAGGATTTATTTTTGATTTTTTTAGAGCATTAAGAAAATCTATAAAAACTAATAATTTAATAACATATATAGAAGATGTAGTTTTTTTTATTATTATAAGTATAATGTTTTTGAAAAGTATAATCGTTTTTTCATCTGGTGAAATTAGATTCTATATTTTTATTGCTGTTATTTTTGGAATTATTATATATATTTTGACAATAGGAAATCTATGTGCTATAATATTTAAAGTAATTTTAGATTTTCTTAAAAAATTCATATTATGTTTTATTCGAGCAATGAAAATTCCATTAAAATTTATTTTAAATATTTTACTTAAGATAAAAAATATTAAAAATAATAAGATATTAAAGAATAATCCATAATATAAATTCTATAATTTTGGAGGATTTATATGAAAAAGAAGTTTTCTTCACACAAAATGTATATATTATTTTTAATTATATTTATTTTATATGCATCTTCAATTTTAATAAAACAACAACTAAAATTAAATTCTTATGAAAAACAAAAGGAATTTTATCAAGCTGAATTAAATGATAATAAGGATAAAAATAAAGAACTTTTAACAATGAAGGAAAACGTTAATTCTCCAGAATATATTGAAGAAATAGCTAGAGATAAATTAGATATGTATTTACCAAATGAAAGAGTATATATAGATATGAGTAAATAAAATGGGGGCTTATATAACTTAACTCCTAAGTATATATAAAAAGGAGATATTTTATGGATTT
The DNA here is from genome assembly GCA_947630235.1 of uncultured Clostridia bacterium. GTDB lineage: Bacteria > Bacillota > Clostridia > TANB77 > CAG-508 > Scatovivens. Next base: position 5,194 of record CANRGN010000044.1, on the reverse strand, counting down.
AGAAAAAAAATCAGTAGTTGAATTAAGAAATTTAGCAAAGGAATTAAAAATAGATGGAATATCTAAATTGAAAAAAAGTGAATTAATAGAAAAAATAAAAAGTATTCAAGATAATTCAGATTTAGATACTTTTAAGACTGTTGAAAATGTTACTAAAGTTAAAAATGAAGAAATAAAAATTGAAAATCAAAAAGAAAATAATTTAGGTTATAAGTTAACAAGCGAAGATGATCACTATGTTGAAGGGATATTAGAATTATTACCAGATGGATATGGATTCTTAAGAGGTGATAATTATCTTTCAACTTCTAAGGATGTTTATGTTTCTCCAGTTCAAATAAAAAGGTTTAGATTAGATACTGGTGATAAAATAAAAGGAATTATGAGAGTTCCTAAAGAAGGAGAAAAATTTCCAGCTTTAATTTATGTTGGTGAAGTAAACGGAGAGCATCCAGAAAATGCAATGAAAAGAAAAAAATTTGATGATTTAATTCCAATATATCCTAATAAGAAACTTGTTTTAGAAACTACGAAAGACGAATATACAATGAGACTTATGGATATATTATGTCCTATTGGAAAAGGTCAAAGAGGTTTAATTGTTGCTCCTCCAAAAGTTGGAAAAACAACAATGTTAAAGAAAATAGCTAATAGTATAACCAAAAATAATCCAGAAGTAGATTTAATAGTTTTACTTATAGATGAAAGACCAGAAGAAGTTACAGATATGAAACGTTCTATAAAAGGAGATGTAATATATTCAACTTTTGATGAACAGCCAGAACATCATGTTAAAGTAGCTGAAATGGTTTTAGAAAGAGCCAAAAGATTAATAGAACAAAAAAAGGATGTTGTAATATTACTTGATAGTATTACAAGGCTTGCAAGAGCATATAATTTAGTAGTTCCTTCTTCAGGAAGAACATTATCTGGTGGTTTTGATCCTGCCGCTTTACATAAGCCAAAAAGATTTTTTGGAGCAGCTAGAAATACAGAGAATGCAGGAAGCCTTACAATTTTAGCAACTGCTTTAGTAGATACAGGTAGTAGAATGGATGAAGTAATTTTTGAAGAATTTAAAGGAACTGGAAACATGGAAGTTCATCTTGATAAGTCATTAGCTGAAAAAAGAATTTTCCCTGCTATTGATATATATAAATCAGGAACTAGAAGAGAAGATTTATTATTAAGTTCAGATGATTTATCTGCTATTTACTCATTAAGAAGAGCAATGTCAAATACATCTAATGCAGAATTTTCTGAAAAACTTATGAAGCTTATGATAGAATCTAAAAATAATGCAGAGTTTATTCAAAAAATAAATTTGATGTTTAAAAATAAATAAAAGAAAAATGACGACAATTTGCCGTCATTTTTCTTTTTTGTTACAAATACTAAATATAGTTGAAATTTTAAATTTTATAAAATATAATTAAGTTTGAAATAAATAATATATATACATAAGAGGAGAAATTATGAAAATAAATACAAATATTCTTATTAAAGTTGACGAATCTGATATCAAAAATGGAACTTTTGAAATTCCTGAAACAGTAATTGGAATTTCGGATTGGGCTTTTCAATATTCAAAAAAGTTACAAAAAATAAAAATTCCAGATAATGTTAAATTTTTAGGGCATGGAATATTTGATAATTGCATAAATTTGAAAGAAGTTATTTTATCCCAAAATATAGAAGAACTCCCATATAGTACATTTAATAGTTGTGATAATTTGGAGAAAATTGAAATATCAAAAGAAAATAAAAAATATTATTCAAGAAATGGTGTAATATATAGTAAAGATTTAAAGAAAATTGTGTGTTGCCCACCTCAAAAAGAAAGAATATTATTACCTAAAACAATTACTACTATTAAAAGAAATGCTTTTATGGGATGTAGTAAATTAACTCAAATAAATTTACCAGAAGGATTAAAAAATATAGAAGGTTGCGCTTTTTCAAGATGTACAAATTTAAAGAATATATATTTACCCTCTTCTATAAAATCTTTGGATTATTTTACATTTTTCTGTTCAAATGTAAAACAGATTTATTTAAATGATGATGAAATAAAATTTGATTATAATAATTTACTAAATTGTAGTAGTTTAAAATCAATTGTTTTGAAAAATAAAGGAATTCCAATTCCTAATACAGAAGATGTATATGAATTTTTGAAAAATAAAAATATTGAGAAAAGAAAAAAAGTAATCCAAAATTCGAATAATAGTATAGTAAAAGCAGGTTTATCATTATATCTTTATGAAAATGATAAAACAATAGAATTTGTTGAAAATTTTTATAATAATATATTTGGATATGGAAAATTTATTATAGATAATTCTAGTGAAATTGAATTAAAAAATATATTACAATCAAAAATTTTCAAATTAAATGAATTTTCAAAACAAGCACTCTTTGATTTAAAAAAATTACAAAAATATTATCAAGAACAAAAATTAATTGAATTAGAATTATAAGATAAATAAAAATTAATATAAAAGATAATACTAAAATTAATAAATGTTAGAATATAATTCTAATAAAATTAGGAAATTGTAGAGGTAAAATTAATTTATGGATGAAAAAGAAAAAATGATATCTGGAGAATTATATGATGCAAATTATAACGATGATTTAATTAAAGAAAGATATATAGCTAAAGATATGTGCTATGAATATAATAAACTAAAACCATCAAATTATATAGAAAAAATAAATATTATAAAAGAATTATTTGGAAAAACAGGAAATTCATTTATTATTGAACAACCATTTATGTGTGATTATGGTTATAATATCGAAATTGGAGAAAACTTTTATGCTAATCATAATTTAATAATACTTGATGGTAATAAAGTGGAATTTGGAGATAATGTATTTATTGCACCAAATTGTGCTTTTTATACAGCAGGACATCCATTAGATGCTGAAAGAAGAAATAAGGGGTTAGAATATGCAAAACCAATTAAAATAGGTAACAATGTATGGATAGGCGGAAATGTTGTTGTACTTCCAGGAGTAACAATTGGAGATAATACTGTAATAGGAGCAGGTAGTATTGTTAATAAAGATATTCCAGCAAATGTAGTGGCAGTAGGAAATCCTTGTAGGGTTATTAAGGAAATATACCAGAGGGACTAATTTCTGAATATGAATGGAACAATTAAAGAATAAATAAGGAACAGATTATCTGTTCTTTATTATTTATTGACAAAACACCCCCCTAAGGTATATAATTCGCAAATGAGGTGATGAGAAAAGTGGGATGCGATAGATGCGAGAAATGTTGTAAAAAAAATGGAAGAAGCACTCATAGAACAGTTGAAGAAAAAAATGAATTAACAAAACGATTAAATATTATAGAAGGTCAAATAAGGGGAATCAATCAAATGATTGCTGATGATAGATATTGTGATGATGTATTAGTACAAATAGCAGCAGTAAGTAAAGCAGTAAAAAGTTTAGGAAATAATATATTAGAAAGTCATTTAAAAAACTGTGTAGCCTATGATATTCAAATGGGAAATTTAGATATATTAGAAGATGTAATGCAATTATTAAAAAAGTTACAGTAATTAAAAATATAACAAAAGATACAATTATAGTTATATATTAAAAGGTGGAATAGTAAATGTTAAATCAATTTTCAAGAATAGAATTACTAATAGGAAATGAATCAGTTAGAAATCAAGTACTAGAAAGCATATCATTTGTTCCATCAGTAGCTGGTCTAATTATAGCAGGAGAGATAATAAAAGACAGAATTAAAAAGTAAAGAGATATAAATATGAGTAAATTAATTGAATATATAGAAAATATGAAAGAATATATATCACGAGAAGGTGGTATTACTGAAACAGAAATAATAAGATATGTCTATATAGATTTAGGAAAAAGATTTTCTTTTAATTCAAGCTTTATGCCATTTGGAAATAGCAAAAAGAACCAAAATCTATATAACTATCATAGTAGGAATTTAATAGATTTAGAAGAATGCATGGAAACAAATATAGTAATATGTAAATCTGTCGCATATATACTAGAGTATATTCTTAAAAAATTTGGAGTAAATATAAGAACAGTAATAGATTCTAATGATTATAGGAAATGTCCACATGTATATAACATAATTACTTCAAAAGAAGGAAAAACATATATGGTTGATTTACAAGAAGATATGTATAATATTCAATCGCATTCATTTACTAAGAATTTTGGATTATCAGTAGATGATAGAGAAACTTATGTCATAAGTAGGTTTGAACAAGAGCAAATGGATAGAAAAAGTGGGTATATTGATGATAAAAATTATTATTCTGATGATTATCTATATTTATTGAAATATGATGCTGATTTTATTGAAAATTTTGATGAAAAAGTAAAATTTATTTTAGAAAATATTGATATATACGATAATCCTAATATGGGATATACAGACAGACAATGGCATCATAAAACAGTTTTAGAGCAGTTTTTTTCTAAAAAAGAATTTGATTATCAAACAAATACGGGAAAAATCAGAATGATTGATTGTTATAAAGTTATAAATAATAAAATACACTATGTTAATTGTATTTCAGTACAAACAAAAAACGGCACAGAGGTGTACATATATAACAAGAAAAAATATAGATACTGTAAGATGGATTTAATTGATTTTGCTAAAGCAGTTCAAAATGGATTAGTAATTCATAATTGCAATGTACCAGGTTTAAATAAAGTGTTAAAACAATTAAAAGAAGAAAAACACGAAAGGTAGGAAAAGAAAAATGAGTAATATATCAAGAGAAGAAGCATTTAAATTATTAAAAGAATATAATAAGGATAGTTTTCATATTAAGCATGCTTTAACAGTAGAAGGTGTTATGAAATATTTTGCAGAAAAATTGGGATATGGTGAACAAAAAGAATTTTGGGGAATTGTAGGATTATTACACGATTTAGACTTTGAGAAATATCCAGAAGAACATTGTATAAAAGAACAAGAAATAATGAAAGAAAAAGGAATTGATGAAAAAATCATACATGCAACCGCAAGTCATGGATATAATTTAACAGTTGATATAAAACCAGAGCATGAAATGGAAAAAATATTATATGCAACTGATGAGCTAACAGGATTAATTGGAGCAGTTGCTATTATGAGACCATCTAAAAGTGTACAGGATTTAGAATTAAAATCAGTAAAGAA
>CANRGN010000043.1 GCA_947630235.1 uncultured Clostridia bacterium | reverse complement strand
GTTTTTGATAAATCCATTGGAATTGGAGGAATCAGATATGGAAGATTTAAGTGAAGAAATACAAAAAGCATATGAAAGATGGCATGATATAAATTTAAGTGAAGAAGAAAGAGACATAGCTGAAAGAAGATGTAAAGATTTAGCATCAATAGAAGGTGCGAAAGAATATGAGCATGAGTTAGGAAGAAAAGAACGCGAATTGGAAATTGCAAAAGAAATGTTGAGAAAAAATTTAGATCTTGAAATTATAGAACAATGTACAGGTTTAACAAAAGAAGAAATAGAAAATTTAAAAATTGATTTATAGTACATAATCTATTTTTAATTCAGCATGAAAGCCCTCTGTAGCCAGGCTGAATAAAAGCATTGCACACAATTTTTGTCAAAATTGGCACACGAATAATTTAACATGGACTTTGCAATATATTTTAGCAGTATGAAATAAGAAAAATTTCACTATTGTTCTTTATCGATTTATAAAATTATATATAATATTGCTTGTTTTTTCTTATTGAAAGTGATAATATTAAAAAGAAAAAGGAGGATAATTCTATGGAAAAAACAAGAAAATTTTTTATTGTATTTATTTTATTTTTTATTTTAATTTTATTCAAATCTACTAATGTTTATGCAGATAATGCAAATGTAAGTAAAAATGGTTTTTTAGAAACAAATGTTACTGGAGAGTTTGATTATACCAAAGCATTAGAGGTATTAAATTTAGTTAATATTGAACGTCAAAAAGCTGGAGTTGAAAACTTAACTTTAGATAGCAGTTTAACAGATTCTGCAATGCAAAGAGCTGCAGAGCTTAGTATATTATTTGATCATACAAGACCAAGTGGTCAAAGTTGTTTTACAGCAATAAATAAAAGTTATGGAGGTGCTGGAGAAAATATAGCATTATGGCAAACAACAGCACAAGAAGTAATGTATAGTTGGATGAATTCAAGTGGACATAGAGCAAATATTTTATCTAGTGGTTTTAAATCAATTGGAATAGGGTGTTTTTATTTAAATGGTTCATATCATTGGGTTCAAGTTTTTACTGATGCTCAGGGAGTTGGAATTGTTAATCCAGGAAGATTTACTAAAACAACAGCAGTTGAAGTTCCTATAAGTAATTTAAAATTTTATATTAACAATAAAAATAATTATGAACTTGAATTAGGAAAAGATACTTGTTTAACATGTACAGCTGATTATAATGGAAAAACATATACATTAAATCAACCAAATATTCAATATATAATATCAGACCTAAGTGTTGCTTCAGTATCTAATGGTAGAATTAAGGCTTTAAAATTAGGAACAGTTACTGTTACTGCAAAAATAGGAAATAATACTGCTAATTGTACATTGTCAGTAGTTCCAAAGTCATTTAGTGTATACTACAGAACTCACGTTCAAAATTTAGGCTGGCAAGAGTATCAGAAAAATGGTGATACATCAGGAACATCAGGTCAAAGTTTAAGATTAGAAGGTATAAATATTAATTTAGAAAATTTACCAGAAAGCGGAAATATAGAATATTCTACTCATGTACAAAACATAGGTTGGCAAGGTTTTGTAAAAAATGGTCAGATGTCTGGAACATCAGGGCAAGCTTTAAGGTTAGAAGCTATAAAAATAAGATTAACTGGTGATATAGCTAATACTTATGATATTTATTATAGAGTTCATTGTGAAAATTTCGGCTGGATGGGTTGGGCAAAAAATGGAGAGTCAGCAGGTTCAGCAGGATATGCTTTTAGATTGGAAGCTATTGAGATAAAATTAGTTAAGAAAGGTAATTCAGCACCGGGAAGTACAAATAACAAATTTAAACAAAATATTAAATATCAAACTCATGTAGAGAATATTGGTTGGCAACCATTTGTTAATTCTGGTGAAATGTCAGGAACATCAGGAAGAAGCTTAAGATTAGAAGGAATTGTTATAAATCTTGATAATTCTGAAGTATCTGGAACAATTGAATATTGTACTCATGTTCAAAATTTAGGTTGGCAAAACTATGTTAAAAGTGGTCAAATGTCAGGAACATCAGGACAAGGTTTAAGATTAGAAGCTATAAAATTAAGATTAACTGGTGATTTAGCTAATAAATATGATGTTTATTATAGAGTACACTGTCAAAATTTTGGCTGGATGGGCTGGGCAAAAAATGGAGAATCAGCAGGTTCAGCAGGATTTGCTTATAGATTAGAAGGAATAGAAATCCAATTAGTTGATAAAGGTGGACCAGCACCAGGTTCTACAGCTGGTTCTTTTATAGAAAAATAAGTTAACAATTTATAATATAATTATTTTTTGAGACAAGATATAAAAAGAAACTACAGAAAAATGAAAAAAATATTTTTAATCAGTTTCTATAAAATATCTTGTCTTTTTTTATATAAAAAGAGATCAATAAAAAATTATAATTCAAAAACAAATGTTTACAAAAAACAGAAAACATGTTATACTATATACGAACTAAAGTTTGATATAGAGTGTGATGAAAATGAGTATTTATTTTTGCATAGATTTAAAAACATTTTATGCAAGTGTAGAGTGTGTTGAAAGAAATTTAAATCCTTTTACTACTAATTTAGTTGTAGCAGATCCTGAAAGAGGTAGAGGTACAATTTGTTTAGCTATTTCTCCTAAAATGAAGATGTTGGGTGTTAGAAACAGGTGTAGAATATTTGAAATTCCCCCTAATATAAATTATATAGTGGCTCCGCCTAGAATGAGTAAATATATTGAATATTCAAAAAATATTTATAAAATTTATTTAAAATATTTTTCAAAAGAAGATATTCATGTATATTCTATAGATGAAGCTTTTATGGATGTAACTAAATATTTAAAATTATATGGAAAAACTCCAATAATGTTAGCTCAAACTATAATAAATGATATTTATTCTACTTATGGATTAACTGCAACAGCAGGAGTAGGAACTAATTTATATCTAAGTAAAATAGCTTTAGATATATGTGCAAAGCATAATGTTACAAATATAGGTTATCTTGATGAAGAAACATATAAAAAGGAGTTATGGCATCATAAACCACTTACTGATTTTTGGCAAATTGGTAAAGGAATAGAAAAAAGGTTAAATAGAATGAGAATAAAAGATATGTACGATATTGCAAATTGTGATCCTAAAAGATTATATAAAGAGTTTGGAGTAAATGCTGAATATCTTATAGATCATTCTTTTGGAAAAGAATCGTGTACTATTTCTGATATAAAATCATATAAACCTAAATCAAATTCTGTTTCTAATAGTCAAATTTTATTTGAGGATTATTCATTTGAAAAAGCTAAATTAGTACTAAAAGAAATGATAGAATTAGGTAGTTTAAATCTTATAGAAAATAATTTAGTAACAAATTCAATTTATTTATATATTGGATATTCGAATGATATTATAAAATCCACAGGAGGTTTTCATAAAATTTCTGTATATACTAATGTATATTCTGAGCTAATAAAAGAATTTTTATATTTATTTGAAAAGACGACAAATAAAAATACTCCGATTAGAAGGATAGGAATTAGTTTTAATAATGTTACTTCACAAGATGATATACAATTAAATTTATTTGTGGATCAAGAAAAATTAGAAAAAGAAAAAAAGTTAGAAAATACGATAAGTATAATAAAACATAAAATGGGGAAAAATAGTATTTTAAGAGGAATGAATTTAGAAGATGGTGCAACTACAAAAATAAGAAATGAGTTAATAGGAGGACATAAAGGTGCATAATAAATCTGATAGAGCAAAGCAATTCTTACCATTTGATGCATTGAAAGGTTTTAGAGAAGCTTTAAAAGAGGCTGAAATTGAACAAGAGGAAAAGAGGGATTTATCAGAAGATTTTTATAATGAATTAGAAAAAGAATTTAATAAAATACAAATTGGAATTTATATAAAAATTAATTATTATAGCTATAAAAATAAAAAATATTTAGAAGTATCAGGTGTAGTAACAAATATAGATTATAAAAAAAAGAAGCTAGAAATAGATAAAAATATTATAATAAATATATTAGATATTGTAAAAATAGACATATTATAAATACAAAATAAAAAATTTATTTATTAATCTATTGTAAAAAAAAGACTTTAATGATATATTTCAATAAATTTTATGATAAAGATAAAAATTGTATTTAATACAATAGAAAAGAGGTAACATATGAAAAAAATAATTAAAATATTTATGATAATAATTTTACTATGTACATATTTATTTATTCTTACAGGATGTGGTGCAAAAGAGGAAGTAAAAAACGAAACTAAAAAAACAAACCAGGTGGCAACAGAGAATGAATCAGAAGAACAAGTATCATATTTAGAATTTCCAGATAAAAGTGAAGAAGAACGTCAGATTTTAGAAAGATATAGTAATAATAATGATTACAAAGTTATAGAAATAAGTGAATCAAAATTTAAAGGATATTTAATTGCTATTTATGAACCAGAAAGAGTTAATGTAGTTACATCATCAAAAATTGGTGTAGAAGGAGAATATGTAACAGAAATGTCAGAAAAAAATAAATCTTTTGTTGCTATAAATGCAGGAGGTTTTTCTGATGAAAACTTTAACGGAGATGGTGGTACTCCTTTAGGAATTACAGTAACAAAAAATGATATGGTTACTACTACTCAATATAAGAATGGAAATGCAGGTGTTATTGGATTTAATTCAGAAAATAAATTAGTTTTAGAAAAATATACTTCTGATGAAGTAAAATCAAATGGTATTAGAGATTGTATTTCTTTTGGTCCATACTTAATAAAAAATGGAGAAACAGAAAAATTAACAGGAACAGGAGCACTTGGACCATCATCTAGAGCTGCAAGAACCGTTATTGGGCAAAGAGAAGATGGTATAGTTTTATTTTTAGTTGTTGATGGTGACAGAACAAAATCAGAAGGAGCAACTTTAGGAGAAGTTACAGATATAATGAAAAAATATGGTGCTATAAATGCTGCAAATCTAGATGGAGGAACTTCTAGCCAAATGACAATAGGTACAACTTTAATAAATGATCCAACATCTATGAATGGAGAACATAGAACTAGACCAGTATCAACTGCTTTCATTCTTTCACCAGATGATTCAAATAATGGAGATAATACAGTAGTAAAAGATAAAATTAAATAATGAAATGAATAAAAACCCCTATTAATTAGGGGCTTTTTCTATTTTACCAAAAACATTTAATGGCCAAAATCTTTGTGTTACGATACCTTCTATCTTATCTAAAGGTATACAACCAAAAACTCTACAATCTACACTAACAGATCTGTTGTCTCCCATACAAAATACATATCCTTTTGGAACAATGAAATTGTTATAAATTTCTGAAGTTGTAACTACATCATTTGATAAATATTTTGATTCATCTAAAAGTTTATTATTTATATAAACACAATTGTCTTTTATAACTACATGTTGACCTTCAGTAGCAATAACTCTTTTTATGTATGTGATTTTTGAAAATTCCAAATTATAGTATATAAATCTAGAAAATGCTCCATTTACAGTTTTAAATTTAGCAATAGGATTATTTTGGTCTGGAGTTTCTGTGGTAGTAATTGGAGCTTCAAAAGTAACTATGTCTCCATACTTAGGAGCGTTTTTGGTTATTCTCAATGTTCTACTTAAAATTAATCTTTCGCCTGGTTTTAAGTTTGGATACATTGAGGTTTGATTTACTACAATTGGTGTACCTATATAATATCTAAAAACTAATGCTACTGATAATGCTATTATAATACATATAATCCATTCCATAATTTCTTTAAAAATACTTTTTGATTTTACATCTTTTTTTTGATTAGTTTTTTCTTCCATTATTTTCTCCTTTGCTTATTTTTTACTATATATTATCATAAAGTTTTTTTATAATCAATACATATATTTTATGTAAAATAAATAATTAGTGTTGATAAATAATCAATTATCATATAAAATAAATATTATTAGAAATTTCTTTAAAAGGAGTTATTTAGGATGCCATTATTTATTGGACTAATTATAATACCATTTATTATTTTAATAATTAGAAAAGCAAATTTGATAACTACAAAAAAACCAGTAAGAATATTATTAAATTTATCATTAATTTTAATCTCATTAATATATATAATTTTTTGCTGGATAGTAAGACAGCCACCATTTGATTTTGAAGATCATTATTCAGTAGAGTATATGATTTTTGAGGGAGAATATATATTATATTCTGGATTAATATTTGCATTTACACCATTTATGTGGATTGTATTAATTCATTTTCTTAAAAAGATTTTTTCTTCAATTAGAGTTAGAAAAAATGCAATTATTAAGCAAGATGAAGAATACATATATTATAGAGGAGATTTAGATAAAATATCTCCAAGTATAATAATGTTTGCATCAACTTTTGAAGTAGATTTGAAAAAAAGTATTTCAGCTACAATATTAAAATTAAAGCTTACAGGTTACATAGAAGAAAAAGAAGGTGCTTTAATTTATACAAATAAAGATGAAGCGAATCTTCTTGATAGCGAGAAAATGGTTTTAAACTTAATTAGAAATAATAATTTTGATAAAAATAAATATATAAAAATTATTGAACAAGAAACTTTAAAAAATAAATATATAGCTAAAAACGGAAAAGGCAAGCCATTTAGAATATTAAAAATTATATTTGCAATTTTTATTCCAATAATGGCTTATAATTTTTCTATGTGGCTAGATCAATATAGTTTTAATTATTATAATTTAAATCCAGAAGATGATGGACATGCTTATATTTGTTTAGAAAAAGAGGAAGATATAGAAAACCTTTATTATAATGAAATTAAAGATGAAAATGATTATTATCATAGCAAAATGTATGATGGCAGTTGGGATTATAATTATAAAGAAATAAGAGCAGATAAACTTGAGTATAGTGTGGTAAGAAAAGCATTATTATTAAATATATTAGGAACATTTATGGTTGGGTTTATAGAGATTTTTGCTATAATTGCTTTATATATTATAATAGAACAAATAATTTACATAAATAAAAATTATAGAAGAACACTTAAAGGTAAAGCTTTATTAAATAAAGCTTATGCTTTGAAAAATTATTTAAAGAAATATTCTCTAATAAAAGACAGAACAGAAGAAGAATTAGTTTTATGGGAATATTATTTGGTTTATGCTGTTATATTAGATGTTAATGTAAAAATTGATGATGAGATAATTGAAAAATATGTAAAAAATAATGTATAAAAGTTTATTAAGTAACTTATTAAAAAAATTAATAAGTTACTTAATTTTTTTGCGTAAAAGCGCTGGTATTACAATATAAATAAGATAAAATAGAAAAAGATGAAAATTCGTTGGAGTAATTAGATATTGCAAAGATTTTTATATATAATACAATATAAAAATGTTGAGAACATCTACATAGTATGATATAATTACGAAACTAAAATAGTATTAATTTTATAGGAGGTTGTTATGGAAATTGTAGATAAATTTGATAACAAAAGAAGACCATTAAATAAAACTAGTGAGCGTTATGATGAAATTGAAGGAGAATATAAACAATCAATGCATGTTTGGATTCAAAATGATAAAGGTGAATTTTTAATTCAAAAAAGAAGCAGTAATAAAAGAAGTTATCCAGGTAAATGGTCTATTACAGGTGGTGGTGTAGACACAGGTGAATCAACATTAGATACTGTAATTAGGGAATGTAAAGAAGAATTAGGTATTGATGCAAAAATAGAAAATTTAGAGTTAATGATGACATTAAAAAGAACAAATAGTTTTGTAGATATTTATTTATTAAAACAAAATATAGAAATTGAAGATATTATAATGCAGGAAGAAGAAGTGGATGATGTTAAGTGGATTTCTATTAGTGATTTAAAAAAACTTATGAATACTGAGGAATTTTGTTCTGCTGTTTCTATTTATTTTGATATGTTATATAAAATAATTGAAAAAAAATTATAATATAAATGAGTATATATATATTATAAGATTACTATTTTTTATTCAGTAGGAAAGTTCACTGGATTCAGTCTGAATAAAAGCATTGCACACAATTTTAGAAAAAATTAGCGCACGAACAATTTAACATGGACTTTGCAATATATATTAACAGTTTAACAAGAGAAAAAGTCCGCTATTGTTCTTATAATAAATACAATAAGGAAGTGAAAACATGTTTAAATTAGTATCTGAATATAAACCAACTGGAGATCAACCAGAAGCAATAAAATACTTATCTGATGGTATAAAAGAAGGAAAAAAATTCCAAACTTTACTTGGAGTTACAGGTTCTCGGAAAAACTTTTACAATGGCCAATATTATTGAGCAAGTACAAAAGCCAACTTTAATTTTAGCTCATAATAAAACATTGGCATGTCAACTATATTCTGAATTTAAAGAATTCTTTCCAGAAAATAATGTTGAACTTTTTATTAGTTATTATGATTATTACCAACCAGAAGCATATATAGCCTCTTCTGATACTTATATTGAAAAAGATTCATCAGTAAATGACGAAATAGACAAACTTCGCCATTCAGCTACAGCATCTCTTTTTGAAACTAGAGATACAATTGTTGTTGCATCTGTTTCTTGTATTTATGGATTAGGAGATCCAATAGATTATGAGAATATGATAGTTTCTTTAAGACCAGGAATGAATAAAGAACGAAATGAAATAATGAAAAAGCTAATTAAAATGCAATATTCTAGAAATGAGATGGATTTTAAAAGAGGTACTTTTAGAGCAAAAGGTGAAGTTTTAGAAATATATCCTTCAGATAAAGGTGAAGAAGCAATTAGAGTAGAATTTTGGGGAGATGAAATTGAAAAAATTTCTGAAATAAATCCACTTACAGGTAAACCTATAGGAACCAGAAATCATGTTATGATATTCCCAAATTCACATTATGTTACAACAGAAGATAAAAGAGATAGAGCAATAGAAACAATTGAAAAAGAGATGGAAGAAAGAGTTGAATATTTTAAATCAATAAATAAACTAATAGAAGCGCAGAGAATAGAAGAAAGAACAAATTTTGATATTGAAATGCTAAAAGAAACTGGTTTTTGTCAAGGAATAGAAAACTATTCTAGACATATTAGCGGTAGAGAGCCAGGAACGCCTCCATTTACACTTTTTGATTATTTTCCAGATGATTTTATTTTAATGGTAGATGAATCACATGCAACTATTCCTCAAGTTAGAGCAATGTATAATGGAGATAGATCTAGAAAAGAATCCTTAGTAGAATATGGATTTAGACTCCCATCTGCATTTGATAATAGGCCTTTAAAATTTCATGAATTTGAGGAAAGAATTAATCAGTGTATATTTGTTAGTGCTACACCAGCTGATTATGAAAAAGAACATTCTAAAGAAAATGTTGTTGAACAAATTATAAGACCTACTGGTTTATTAGATCCAAAAATTGAAGTTAAACCTACTGAGAATCAAATTGATGATTTAATAGAAGAAATTCATAAAACAGTTGAAAAGGGTGATAGAGTATTAACAACAACATTAACTAAAAAAATGGCAGAGGATTTAACTGCTTATTTAAGAAATGTAGGTATAAAAGTAAAATATATGCATTCTGATATAAAATCACTAGAAAGAGCTGAAATTATTAGAGATTTAAGAATAGGTGAATTTGATGTACTTGTTGGAATAAATTTATTAAGAGAAGGTTTAGATATTCCAGAGGTTTCATTAGTTGCAATATTAGATGCAGATAAAGAAGGTTTCCTTCGTTCAGAACGTTCTTTAATTCAAACTATAGGACGTGCTGCAAGAAATAGTGAAGGAAAAGTAATAATGTATGCAGATGTTCTTACTGAATCAATGGAAAAAGCCATACATGAAACAAATAGAAGAAGAGCAATACAAGAAAAATATAATGAAGAACATGGTATAACACCACAAACAATTAGAAAATCTGTTAGAGATACAATTAAAACTACAATTGTTGAAGATATTAAAGGTGAATATGATATTACAGATGATAATAGTGTAGAAGATATTATAAATAAATTAACTGATGAAATGTTAAAACATGCACAAGCTATGGAATTTGAAAAAGCTGCTGAACTTAGAGATAAAATTAAGGAACTTGAAAATATGAAATAAAGCTATGCATAGAAGTACAAACTTCTATGTTAAATGCGATTGAGAAGGTATTTTATTCCAACTATTACAATATTTTATAACCTCTCCTTGCATGCATGAGCAAAAAAATTACATATAATTTATATATAAAATTTTTCCATAAAAGTAAATTTTTTTAATAAAAATATTTACATAAAGAAAAAAGTATGATATATTATTAATATTAAAAAATTTAGCGTGTGCTAATAAAGGAGTGTTATTTATGATTCGAATCTTCAATTCAGATGATAAGGAACGGAGAAAACGGATAAAGGAAAGCCAGGATATACTGGTAAGCTTACCTTATCGATCGTTTTTTCTAAAGGGTAAAATGATTCCTTTAAAAGTTTTCGAAAAACATCTCTCTGAATATAAGGACGATATTAGAGTTGGCATAGGAGATGATATGATAATTTTGGTTGGCTACAAATACAATCCTGACCGTTATAATGATTTCATAGAAGCTCTTCAATTAAAAAAAGTTTATTATTCTAAACTTTACAAAGATTTGGATGGTAAAATTACGCAAACATCATTCAAGAAACTATAATGTACCAATAGCGAAGGAGAATTCCTTCGCTAATTGTATTTATTATAGTAAATATTGTATAAAATTCATAATCTATCTATTGAAAAATAGTATTAAACTTGTTATAATCATACAGATATATATTATTTATTAAATATTACAATCTGTTGATTATTATATGGAAGAAGGTTTCAAAATATGGATAATATAATAATAAAAAAAGCAAAAGTTCATAATTTAAAAAATATAAGTTTAGAAATTCCAAAAGATAAATTAGTAGTGGTAACTGGTTTATCAGGTTCTGGTAAATCATCACTTGCTTTTGATACATTGTATGCAGAAGGTCAAAGAAGATATGTTGAAAGCTTATCATCTTACGCTAGACAATTTTTAGGATTAATGGAAAAACCAGATGTAGAAAGTATAGATGGATTATCTCCAGCAATATCAATAGATCAAAAAACCACATCTAAAAATCCTAGATCTACAGTTGGAACTGTTACTGAAATTTATGATTATATTCGTTTATTATATGCAAGAATTGGAATTCCATATTGTCCAAATTGCGGAAGGAAAATTGAAAAACAAACTATAGATCAAATTGTAGATAATGTTATGGAGCTTCCTGAAGGTACAAAGTTTCAAGTTTTATCTCCAGTAATTAGAGGAAAAAAAGGTACTCATGCAAAGCTTTTA
Organism: uncultured Clostridia bacterium; assembly: GCA_947630235.1. Taxonomy (GTDB): domain Bacteria; phylum Bacillota; class Clostridia; order TANB77; family CAG-508; genus Scatovivens. The sequence goes on along the minus strand of CANRGN010000043.1, from coordinate 7,420 downwards.
GAAGATTTACAAAAGGAAGGTTTTGTAAGAGTAATCATTGATAAAGATTTATATGATTTATCTGATAATATAGAGTTAGATAAAAATTTAAGCCATAATATCGATATTATAGTTGATAGATTGGTAATAAAAGATGAAATTAAGAATAGACTTACTGAATCTATAGAAACTGCAATGAAATATTCAAATAGTTTAGTAAAAATAGATATACCTGGAAAAGAGCAAAAATTATATAGTAGTAATTATGCATGTCCTGATTGTGGAATAGGATTTGAAGAATTATCACCAAGAATGTTTTCATTTAATAATCCATTTGGAGCATGTCCTTCATGTACTGGAATAGGTTATTTAATGAAAATGGATGAAGAACTAATAATTCCTGATAAAGACAAAACTTTATATGATGGTGTTAAAGCATTTGGTGCAAGTACTCTTAAGAAGCCTGAAACTATGGCTAAAATGTATTTTGAAAGTATAGCAAAGCATTATAAAGTTGATATTAAAAAACCAATTAAAAAGCTTCCTCGTGATTTTTTAGAAAAAATATTATATGGTACAGGAGATGAAGTAATTGATTTTGAATATAAATCCTCTTCTGGTACAAGAAAGTTTTCTACTCCTTTTGAAGGTGTAATTCCAACATTAGAAAGAAGATATAGAGAAACAAAATCAGAAAGTCAAAGAAATTTTTATGAATATTATATGAGTGAAGCTCCTTGTACTACTTGTAATGGTGCTAGGTTAAAAAAAGAAGTATTAGCAGTAAAAGTTGGAGATAAAAACATAAATGAATTAACAGATATGCCAATTAGAAATATAAAAGAATATCTAGAAAATTTACAGCTTAGCGAAAAAGAAAGAATGATAGCTGATTTAATTTTTAAAGAATTAAATCAAAGATTACAATTTTTAATAGATGTTGGATTAGAATATCTTACTCTTTCAAGACCAGCTGGAACATTGTCTGGTGGTGAAGCACAAAGAATAAGGCTTGCTACACAAATAGGTTCTGGCTTATCAGGCGTAATGTATATTTTAGATGAACCAAGTATTGGGCTTCATCAAAGAGATAATGATAAATTATTAGAAACTCTTAGAAAATTAAGAGATTTAGGTAATACTTTAATAGTAGTTGAACATGATGAAGATACTATGTATGCAGCAGATCAGATAATAGATATTGGACCTGGAGCTGGTGTTCATGGTGGAAATATTATAGCACAAGGTACCGCAGAAGAAATAAAACAAGTAAAAGAATCTGTTACTGGCCAGTATTTAAGTGGAAGAAAGAAGATTCCTGTACCAAAGCAACGAAGAAAGTCAAATGGAAAAACAATTGAAATAGTTAAAGCTTCTGAACATAATTTAAAAGATATTAATGTAAAAATTCCTTTAGGTATCTTTAACTGCGTAACTGGTGTATCAGGCTCTGGAAAATCAACTTTAATAAATGATGTATTATATAAAACTATTGCCAAAGAATTAAATAGAGCATCAGATAAACCTGGAAAATGTGAAAAAATCAAAGGAATAAAAAATATCGATAAAATAATAAATATTGATCAATCACCTATAGGAAGAACGCCAAGATCTAATCCTGCTACATATACAGGTGTATTTGATATAATCCGTGATTTATTTGCCGAAACTAATGAAGCTAAACTTAGAGGATTTTCAAAAGGTAGATTTAGTTTTAATGTTGAAGGTGGAAGATGCGAAGCTTGTCAAGGTGATGGTGTAATTAGAATTGGAATGAATTTCCTACCAGATATATATGTACCATGTGAAGTTTGTAAGGGAGCAAGATATAATAGAGAAACTCTTTCAGTTAAATATAAAGGAAAAAGTATATCAGATGTTTTAGATATGACAGTTGAAGAGGCTTTAGAATTTTTTAACAAAATTCCTAGAGTAAAAACAAAAATTCAAACATTAAATGATGTTGGACTTGGATATATTAAACTTGGACAACCATCAACTACTTTATCTGGAGGAGAAGCTCAAAGAATAAAACTTGCTACAGAGCTTTCAAAAAGAGCTACAGGAAAAACATTATATATATTAGACGAACCTACAACAGGATTACATATTGCTGATGTTCATAGATTAGTAGATATTCTTCAAAGGTTAGTAGATACAGGAAATACGATTTTGGTTATAGAGCATAATTTAGATTTAATTAAAACAGCTGATAATATAATCGATTTAGGTCCAGAAGGTGGAGAAAATGGTGGGCAAATAGTAGCAACTGGAACTCCTGAACAAATAGTAAAAAATGAAAAATCTTATACAGGAAAATTTTTGAAAAAATATTTACAATAATTTCCAAATTGTAATTATAATTTATATATTTTGTGATTAAGATATAAATTATATTAAAGAACAATAGTGGACATTTTCTTATGTCATACTGCAAAATATATTGCAAAGTCCACGTTAAATTGTTCGCGCGCCAATTTTGACAAAAATTGTGTGCATTTCTTTTATTCAGCCTATCTACTTAAGAACTTTCCTACTGAATAAAAAAATAAATTTATTAAATGAATATTATTTTCTTTTATGGTCATAATAATATCAAGAAATTTTGGAGGTGAATTATGGCTAAAGAAAAGAAAAATAATAATAATAACAGTAGATCAAATGGATCTAACAATAATAATCAAAATAATAATAATAATAATAATAATAATAATCAATCTCATAACTAGTTTTGAATATTGATTATTATAAAAATTCCCTAAATATTTATATTTAGGGAATTTTTTTTAATTTAGAAGAAAATTTCTCTATAGATAGTTTTAAGTAAAAGCATTGCATGCAATTTTTGTTAAAATTGGCGCACGAACAATTTAACGTGGACTTTGCAATATATTTTAACTGTCTGACATAATAAAAAGTACACTATTGTTCTATTTAATTGCATATTGATAAAAAATACCAAAAATTAAAAATTTTGACTTTTTATAAAAATAGTGATATAAATACATCTTGAGGTGAAAATAGATGTTTATAAGTCAAGAATTTAATATTGGTTTTAGAGATATAGATGAAAACTACAAATTAACAAATAAAGCTCTTTTAGGGTTTTTTGAAGATACAGCTGGTGTTCATTCGAGTAAAGTTGGATTTGGGCTTTTAGATATTCCAAAAACACATTTAACATGGTTTTTAATTTCTATAAGAGTAAAGGTATTAAAAAGACCTATGTATGGTGAGAAAATAAAAATAGTAACTTGGGCTGAAGGAAGAAATAAATTGTATGCATTTAGAAATTATCAAGCTCAAAATGAAAAAGGCGAAATTCTAGCTATTGCAGCATCTAAATGGATTCCAATAGATACAACAAATGGTTCAATAATGAAGCTTACTGATGAAATATATAATAAATATGGTGAAGAAAATAAATTAAATTTTGAAGATGAAAAAACATATAAAATTAAAGAGCCTTCAAATTATACTTTATCAAAAGAATATACAGTAACAAAAGCAATGATAGATATGCAAAATCATGTTCATAATACATACTATTTGAATTTTGTATTAGAAATTCTTCCAGAAGAATTAAAGGGTAAAGATATTAATGAATTGGAAATATTATATAAAAATCAAATTTTTTATCATGAAACTGTAAAAATATTATATGGAAATGAAAATAATAGCAATTATGTTGTAATAAAATCTCAAGATGAAAATAAATTGCATGCTATAATAAAATTTAAATAAATCTTATTTAATTAACTATTGACAATACAAAGTCTCCTTGATATAATACGAACATAAATTCGTTATAAAGGGGGCTTTTGTTTTGGAAAGACAAATTTTACATGTAGATGTAAATAATGCTTTTTTATCTTGGTCTGCTGTTTATATGTTAAAAAATGGGTATAATATAGATATAAGAACTATACCTTCAATAATCGGAGGAGATGAAGAAAGACGTTCTGGAATAGTATTAGCAAAAAGTCCAATTGCAAAAAAATTTGGTATAAATACTGGTGAGCCAATTTTTTTTGCAAAACAAAAATGTAATAATTTAGAAGTCTTTCCATGCAATTTTAAAGTATATAAAGAATATTCAAACAAATTATACAATTTGTTATTAGAATATACAGATATTATTGAAAGATTTAGTATAGATGAATGTTTTCTTGATTTAACTCATTTTTTAATGAAAAAAGATATTATGGATATTGCAAAAGAAATAAATACAAGAGTAAAAAATGAATTTGGATTTACAGTAAATATAGGAATAGCTCATAATAAAATTTTAGCAAAGATGGCTTCAGATTTTGAAAAGCCAAACAAAATTCATACTCTATATGAAAATGAAATTGAATCAAAAATGTGGCCTCTTCCTGTTGGAGATTTATTTATGCTAGGTAAAAAAACTGTTCCAAAATTGTATAATATGCAAATTAAAACAATAGGTGATTTAGCTCATTATGATAAAAATATATTATCTAAAAAATTTGGTAAACATGGAATAATGATGTGGAACTATGCTAATCGGAATAGATGATAGTGAAGTAAATAATAAAATTGAACTTCCAAAAAGTATAGGAAATTCAGTTACTCTTCCTAAAGATTTAAACAGTATTGAAGAAATAAATGAAATACTAATAATGCTTGCTGATCAAGTATCATTCCGTTTAAGAAAATATGATTTATTAGCAAATACTGTAAATGTCCAACTTAGAACTAAAAATTTTAATGATTATTCAAAACAAAAAAAGTTCGATTATCCTACTAGCAATACTAAAGATATTATAAAGCTTTCAAAACAAATATTAAAAGAAATGTATAATAATGAGGCAATAAGGTTAGTTGGTGTTAGAGTAGATAATTTAGAAAATAAGGAAGTTCAGCAATTATCTCTTTTCGATATGAAAAATGAAAAACAAGATAAATTAGATAAAGCTATAGATATTTTAAAAGAAAAATACGGCTTTAACAAAATAAAAAGAGCTAGTGATTTATTTATTGATAAAAGTGGGAAAGAATAATTAATAAATAATATAAAATTTAAAAAACTATTAAATAGTAAAAATAATGTTAAATGGAAATAATTATCTGTTGAATTATTGAAATTATAACGTTATAATAATATAGAAAAATGATATGGAGGCAAAAATTATGTATAAAATTATTAAAAAAAGGTTTTTGAATGAAAATACTTTTGAAATGGTAATAGAAGCAAAAAGAGTTTCTAAAAATTGTTTACCTGGACAATTTATCATTTTAAAAATAGATGAAGAAGGTGAAAGAATTCCTCTTACTATTGCAGATTATGATAGAGAAAAAGGAACAATTACAATTGTTGTTCAAGTAATTGGTGCTTCTACAACAAAACTTTCTCATCTAGAAGAGGGCGAATTTATACAAGATTTTGTTGGACCTATAGGTATGCCTTCTGAACTTACAAAAGAAAAAATAGAAGATTTGAAAAATAAAAAAATACTATTTGTTGGAGGAGGAGTTGGAGTTGCTCCTGTTTATCCACAAGCAAAATGGCTTCATAATAATGGAGTTGATTGTGATGTAATAATTGGTGCTAGATCAAAAGATATAATTATATATGAAGAAGAAATGAAAAAAGTATGTAAAAATTTATATATAACTACTGATGATGGAAGTTATATTAGAAAAGGAATGGTAACCAATGTTATAGAAGATCTTTATAAAGAAGGAAAAAAATATGATCTATGTATTGCAATTGGACCACTAATTATGATGAAATTTGTTTGTAAACTTACTAAAACATTAAATTTAAAAACAATTGTTAGCATGAACCCATTAATGGTTGATGGAACTGGAATGTGTGGTTGTTGTAGAATAAATGTTGGTGATGAAGTAAAATTTGCTTGTGTAGATGGCCCAGAATTTGATGGTCATAAAATAGACTTTGATAATGTAATGAAGCGTGCTCAAATATACAAAACAGAGGAAGGACGAGCTATGCTTAAATTAAAAGAAGGAAAAACACATCATGGTGGATGTGGAGTTTGCGGAGGTGAAAAGTAATGGAAAGAGTTAAAATTTCTGAACAAGATCCTAAAAAAAGAGCAAAAAATTTTGATGAAGTTTGTTTAGGTTATACTGAAGAAGAGGCAAAACGCGAATCAGAAAGATGTTTAAAATGTAAAGTTCCTAATTGTAGAAAAGGTTGTCCTGTATCTATAAATATTCCTGGTTTTATTACTGAAATTCAAAATGGAAATTACAAAAAAGCTTATGAAATTATATCAGAAGATTCTAATCTACCTGCAATATGTGGTAGAGTATGTCCTCAAGAAACTCAGTGTGAAGGTAAATGTGTAAAAGGTTTCAAAGGAGATGCAATCTCTATAGGAAAACTTGAAAGATTTGTAGCTGATTATGCTAGGGAACATGAAATAGATGTTGAAGCAAAAATAGAAAAAAATGGAATAAAAATTGCGGTTATAGGTTCTGGACCTGCAGGGCTTACTTGTGCAGGAGACTTAGCTAAAAAAGGATATGATGTAACAATATTTGAAGCACTTCATAAAGCAGGAGGTGTTTTAACTTATGGAATTCCTGAATTTAGATTACCAAAAGATACTGTAGTAAATAGTGAAGTAGAAAAAATTAAAAAACTTGGAGTTAAATTTGAATATAATGTAATAATAGGAAAAACAATTACTATAGATCAGCTTATTCAAGATGAAAATTTTAAAGCTGTATTTATTGCATCTGGAGCAGGTAATCCTAGATTTATGGGAATACCAGGAGAAGATTTAAATAATGTTTTTTCTGCTAATGAATTTTTAACTAGATTTAATTTGATGAAAGCATCTTCAGATGAATATGATACTCCTATTTATGTAGGTAAAAAGGTAGCTGTAATTGGAGGCGGAAATGTTGCAATGGATGCTGCAAGAACTGCATTAAGACTTGGAGCAGAAACAACTATTGTATACAGAAGAAGTGAAGCAGAATTACCAGCTAGACAAGAAGAAATTCATCATGCAAAAGAAGAGGGAATTAACTTTAAATTATTAACTAATCCTACAAAAATTTTATCTGATGAAAATGGAAATGTTGTAGGAATGACATGTATAAAAATGGAACTTGGTGAACCAGATAGCTCTGGAAGAAGAAGACCAGTTGAAGTTCCAAATTCAGAATTTGATTTAGATGTAGATATGGTAATTATGGCTTTAGGAACTACACAAGTAGATGTTATAGCCCAAACTACACCTGGACTTGAAACAAATAAATGGAAATGTATTGTTGTAGATGATGTTACAGCTCAAACTTCTAGAAAAGAAATTTTTGCAGGAGGAGATGTTACAAGTGGTGCATCAACAGTAATTCTGGCAATGGAGGCTGGAAAAAAAGCTGCAAAAGGAATAGATGAATATATAAAAACTCTTAGCAAATAGCTAAGGGTTTTTTTCAG
>CANRGN010000042.1 GCA_947630235.1 uncultured Clostridia bacterium | reverse complement strand
ATATTTTTAATTAAATTTTGTGCCTTTCGCAGACTAAGCGTAGCGAAGGCAAGAAAGGAATGGTAAGTATTTATGAATATTTTAGCTGTTGGCGATATAGTAGGTAAATCTGGAATTAATAAATTTAAAGAAGAAGTACCTAAATTAATTGAAGAAAATAAAATAGATTTTGTTATTGTAAATGGAGAAAATGCTGCTGATGGAAGTGGTATAACAGAAAAAATGTATAAAGAACTATTAGCTAGTAAAGCAAATGTGGTAACAATGGGAAATCACACATGGGGAAAAAAAGATATTTTTGGTTTTATAGATGATAAAAGAATTATAAGACCTGCAAATTATTCTAAAAATAATCCTGGAAAAGGATATAGAATATATGAATGTAAGGGCAAAAAGATTGCAGTAATGAATTTAATTGGTAGAGTTACAATGGGAGTTTTATCTGAAAATCCTTTTTTAGTTGCAAGAGAAATAATAGATAGAATAAAATCTTTAGTTGATATAATTGTTATAGATATTCATGCAGAAGCTACAGCAGAAAAAATAGCTCTATCATATTATTTAAATGGAGATGCTACAATAATTTTTGGAACTCATACACATGTACAAACAGCAGATGAAAAAATTATGAAAAATGGAACTGCATATATTACAGATTTAGGAATGACAGGACCTATTGAATCAATAATTGGTATGAATATAGAATCTTCTATAAAGAGATTTGAAACATCACTTCCTGAAAAATATAAAGTTGCAGAAGGTGAAGCAATGTTTAATGGTTGCTTTTTTGAAGTAGATGATAATACTAATAGAGTTACGAAAATCCAAAGAATAAATATGTAAACTATTGATTTTTTTTTCTAAATATTATATAATATCAATATGTTCGTTTATTAATATTATCTCTATAGAAGGTGATAAAATGGAAAATGCTTTTAAAATCTATGAAGTTTTTTTAAAAAAGTTTTATGGACGGTTTGGGAAACCTTGGCAAGCTCATTGTCGAAATGTAGCTCGTCTTTCTTGTTTGTTTGCATCTCATATATATGGATGCGATCAGAATTTTGCCTATTTATATGCTTTAGTTCATGATATAGGTAAAAGTACTGAAAGAGCAGAGAAAGATACACGATATCATGTTTACGAAGGATATCGTATTTTGGATGATTTAGGATTGGATTCGTTAAAGATGTCACCTTTAACTCATTCATTTCCTAATTTAAGTAATTTAACACTTATTCCAGGATACTATAATCCATATTGGGATCAAAATATAGATAAAACTAAATTATCTTTAAAAATTGATCCTGATATAGATATTTTTATTCCGAGTAAGCTAAAAGGATATGAACCTAATATTTATGATGATATTGTAAATATTGCAGATTTAATGTCCAAAGGTAATACTTGTGTAAGCATAACAGAAAGGTTGGAATGTGTTCGTAAAAAATATGGTGAAACACCATATGATGCAGAAACAGAAATCGCTATATTTAAAAAAAAGGAGATGTTAGAAAAGCTGATGTGTTGTAAAATTGAAGATATTGTTACAATACACTAATTACTTAAACCTGGATGCTAAATCCAGGTTTTTTTTTCAGTAGGAAAGTTTCTCTGTAGATAGGCTTAAGTAAAAGCATTGGACACTATTGTTCTTTAAAAATAAAATTTTTCTAATACAAGTATATAATTTTTACAAAAAATTTTGATATATTATAAATTTCTATTGAGTTAAATTTTAATCTATGATATAGTTAAAAACAATGATGAACATTTTTTATGTGCACCAATTTTGGCAAAAATTGTGTGCAATGTGTTTATTCATTATGGTTATAGAGAACTTTATTACTGAATAAAAAAGGAGAAGAATATGTTTGAATTGGTTGATAGTATAGAAAAAGCTAATTGTATAACTCATGGTGCAAAATTTCATGCCGATGATGTTTTTAGTACAGTGATAATGGAAAAATTAGTAGAAAATTTAAAACTAATACGAGTACTAGAAATACCAGAGGAATATAAAAATAAGAAGGATATATTTATATATGATATAGGATATGGAGAATTAGACCATCATCAAAAGGGTGGAAATGGAGAAAGGGAAAATGGAATTAAATATGCTGCTTTTGGTTTAATTTGGAAAAAATATGGACATGAATATCTAGAAAAGATAAATGTAAAAAGAGAAAATATTAATCTTATATGGGAAAGTTTAGATAGGGAATTTGTTCAATCAATAGATAGCATAGATAATGGTCAATTAGAGTTTTCAAATATAGAAATACCAGTTGTTACAGTATCAAATATAATTGGGGTTTATAATCCTAACTGGAATGAAGAAAAAACTTTTGATGAAGGATTCAAAGAGGCTTTTGAAATAGCTAAAAAAATTTGGAATAGAAAATTAAATTCAGTAATTAGTAAAATAGATGCCAAAACTGAAGTAGAACTTGCTATTGAAAAATCAGAAAATAGAATTATGGTATTAGATAAATTTTTACCATATTTAGATTTTGTTTTAAATAGTAATAATCCTAAAGCAGAAAAATTATTGTATGTCGTATATCCATCTAATAGAGGTGGATATGGAATTCAAGCCATTCAAAAAAAGTTAAATTCTTTTGAAAATAGAAAGCCATTTCCTTTAAGTTGGGCTGGTCTTAAAGATGAACAACTCCAAACAGTTACTAATATTAAAACAGCAAAATTTTGTCATAATGCAAGATTTTTATGTACAACAGAAACACTCTCAGATGCAATTGAAATTGCAGAAAAAGCTGTAAAATTTGACAATTGAACAAAAAAATATTATAATTTTATATTATAATATAGAAAGGGAGTAATATAATTTGAATATATATATTTATTTTATATTAGGTATTGTATTAGGCTTAGCTTTAGCAACATATATATATTTACTTAGAGAAGAAAAGATAGAAAAAATAATACAATCTAATAAAAGAATTTATTCTACAGAAAAATTAGACAAAGCTTTAGAAAACGCAGTAAATAACATAACTAATTTAATACAAGAAAAAAAGCGAGAACTTACTGAAGATGAAAAAAATAATATAATTTTTGAATCTTTAAAAAGAGCGGAAGGTTTTAATTCTTTTAGTGTAAAAAGTGATAAATAAAAAATAATTATATAAAAAAGAAACTGAACTATTGACAAACTAAAAAAATGAATGTATACTAATTAAGTAACTTTGAGAATATAATATTTTTGATATAAATAGACGCAAGGGAGGGAATAAAAATGGCACAACCAAAAAGAAGATGGTCAAAAGCTAGAACAGGGCTAAGAAGATCAACATGGAAAATAGAGGCTGAAAATTTATCAGTATGTCCAAAATGTCATGAACCAATTAGACAACATACTATATGTTCAAGTTGTGGTTACTATGCTGGTAAAGAGGTAATTAGCAAAAAGGTAGAAGAATAATTATAATAAAATAAAAAAGGCGTTTCATTTAGCAAATTCAAAAATTTGTTAAATGAAGCGTCTTTTTCAAACCCTCTTTTACATATTTAATTTAAAAAGATTCAAGGAAATTTGCCAATTGTTTTATAAAATTATTGAAATACAAAATTTTTAAATATATAATATTTAAAAATTGGAGGTAATAATATGTTTGAATTGGAAATTGAAAAATATAAACAAGAAGAAATTGAGAATTTAAAAGAATTAATTAAATATAAAAGTATATCTGAAGATAGTGAAAATATAGATGCTCCTTTTGGAGAGGAATGTAAAAAAGTGTTAGATTATTTTTTAAATTTAGCTAATAATATGGGATTTAAAACCAAAAATGTAGATGGATATTGTGGATATGTTGAATTTGGTGAAGGCGAAGAAATGCTAGGAATAATAGGTCATCTTGATGTAGTTCCTGCTAATATTGATGATGGCTGGAATACAGATCCTTTTGAAGCTGTTATAAAAGATAATAAAATTTTTGGTAGAGGTGCTATTGATGATAAAGGACCTGTAATAGCTTCACTTTATGCTATGAAAATAGTAAAAGATAATTATAAATTGAATAAAAGAGTTAGATTAATAATAGGTTTAAATGAAGAAAAGGATTGGAAGTGTGTAAGACATTACAAAGTAAATGAAGAGTTTCCTACATTAGGATTTAGCCCTGATGCTAATTTTCCATGTATATATGCAGAAAAAGGAATTTTTACAGCTATAATAAACTCAGAAATTAATTTAGGAGAGAATGTAAAAGTTATAGATGCATCTTGTGCAAATAATGCTATAAATGTTGTTCCAAAATATGCTAGAATAACTATAGAATGTTATAATGATGAAGTTAAATGCAAATTTTTAAATTTAAAAGATATAAAAACCACTATTATAAATGAAAATACATTGAAATTAGAAGCTTATGGCAAATCTGCTCATTCTGCTTATCCTTCACAAGGAGATAATGCAATTACTAAACTTTTATTAAATTTACCAGAAAATAATTTTGTAAAATCTTTAAATGAAAATGGATTTTTCGATATAGAAAGTCCAAAATATTTAGGTGGTGAAGATACTATTGATGAATCTGGAAAGTTAACTTCAAATATTGCTCAATTATCTTTAAAAAATGGAAAAATTAGTTTAGGAATTAATTTTAGAGTTCCAGTAAAAACTAGTTTTGATTTTGTTAAAAAAAATATGGAAATTTTAAAAACTAGTTTACCAAATTTAGATATTATGTTAGAAAATGCAAATCCAAAATTATATGTATCAAAGGACAGTTATTTAGTAAAAACTTTAACAAAAATCTTTTTTGAAGAAACAGGAATACAATTAGAACCTATAGCAACAGGAGGAGGAACTTATGCAAGAGCATTTGAGAATTGTGTGGCTTTTGGAGCTATAATGCCAGGAGAAAAAGAAACATATCATCAAGCAAATGAATATATAAATATTAATAATTTAATATTAGCAACAAAAATTTATGCCAGAGCAATATATGAACTTGGAAAATGATGTAGTAAAATGTAATATTTTATCTTTTTAGCTCAAATATCATCTTGACAAATCTCCCATTTATTGTATAATTATTATGTAGGAAAGGTGGGAGTTTAATTGTTAGCAAAGTTATGGAAAAATATATTGCTTGCAATTTGTATAATTGCTATATTATTTAATATAACTTCTAAATTAGTTAGAAGATATAGTTTAGATGAACAATTGAATAGTGTAGTTGGAGGAGAAAGCCTTTCAGAAGTTATTAAATCCGAAAATACTTCTGATACTACAAAGAATAAATCAAAAACAGATAAGAATTCTAGTTCAAAAAATGCAAGTAAATCTAATAATTATGATAAATATGAAGATGAACTAATTGATGAAGAAAATCAAAATTCAAAAAACAATGATGATGAATTTAGTGAAGAAGATTCTAATTCAGAATATGATGAGGAGTCTCAAGAAACCATTGAAATAGACGAAAGTGAACAAAATGAAGATGTAGAAGTGGAATTTGATGAAGATAATTATTATATAAATTTTAATGATATAGTAAATGATTATATAGATAATTTCGGATTTTAATTTTTACTTTTTTGTTAAAAATGAAAAATAGTATTGCAAATAACAAATTTGTGTGTTATTATATAGAAGATTGTTTAGAAAACGAAGAAAGAGGTGAAATACATGAAAGAAGGAATACATCCAAATTATACAGCAGCAAAAATTATATGTGCATGTGGAAATGTTATAGAAACAAATTCTACAAAAGCAGAAATGAAAGTTGATGTTTGTTCAAAATGTCATCCGTTCTGGACTGGAAGTTTAAAACAAAATACAACAGGTGGTAGAGCAGATAAGTTTAAGAAAAAATATAATTTAGCATAAAAAAGAAAATCCATTAAAGGATTTTCTTTTTTTTTTGGCTAAATTATTTTTTATACAATTTGTGTCAAAGTGTCAAAATTTATACAAATTTTGTAAATATATCCTAGCTTTATAAATAAAAATATAGTATTATTTTATTTAGCAGTTTAAAAAAATGATTAAATAAGGAGAGTGAGAATAAATGAAAAAAATTACTGATTTTATTGTTGATCATAGAAATTTGATTTTATTTATATTTATAATATTTTCAGTAATTGCTGTTATAGCATCAAAAAATGTTATTATAAATTATGATATTGCAAAATATTTACCAAGTTCATCTGAAACTAGAATTGGTATGGATATTATGGAGGATGAATTTGGAGAAACAGAAAGTTCTTTTAATTTAATGTTTAAAGGTCTTTCTGAAGATAAAAAAGAGAAAATTCAAAATGATTTAAAAAATATTAATGGAGTTAGTTCTGTTGATTATGAAAAAAATGAAGATTATAACAAAGATGACTATACTTTGTATATTATTCATGTAGATGATGTTGAAGATTCAAAGATTGCTAAAGATGTATATGAAAAAATTACTAAACAATATAAAGATTATGAAACTTATACAAGTGGTGCAATATCTCAAAGAAATAATCCAGTACTTCCTATGTGGATTATTGCTTTGGCCGTTGGATGTGCAGTTATTATTTTAATTGTAATGAGTGAATCTTATATTGAACCATTTTTATTTTTATTTACTATTTTAATGGCTGTTTTATTAAATAAAGGAACTAATATATTTTTAGATAATGTTTCTAATATTACAAGTTCGATTTCTGCAATATTGCAAATGGCTTTATCTATGGATTATTCAATAATGCTTATAAACAGATATAGACAAGAAAGAGAAAATGAAAAAGATAAAGTAAAAGCAATGAAAAAAGCTTTATATAATGCTTTCAAATCTATTTCAAGTAGTTCAGTAACAACAATAGTAGGACTTATGGCATTAGTATTTATGAGTTTTAAAATTGGTAAAAACTTAGGATTAGTTTTAGCAAAGGGAGTATTATTTAGTTTGATATGTATTTTCTTTGTATTACCAGCTTTAATTTTAATGTTTGATAATTTAATTTCAAAAACCAAAAAGAAAAGTCCTCATATAAAATTAGATGGATTAGGTAAATTTAGTTATAAAATTAGATTTATATCACTTCCAATTTTTATTTTAGTATTCTTATTTAGCTTTATAGAAAAGGGAAATTTGAATATTTTATATACAGAAACTCAATCTGATGAAATATCACGTGTTTTTGAAGAGAATAATCAAATTGCAATTGTTTATAAAAATGAAGATGAAAAAGAAATTGCTAAAAAGCTTAAAGATATAGAAAATATAGATAAAGTTGATGAAGTTTTAGGATATGGAAATACTATAAATCAAGATTTAAAATATAACGAATTAAATAGTAAATTAAAAGATTTAGGCGCAGATGTTTCTATTGAAGATTATTTATTACAAATTTTGTATTATAATTATTATAATCAAAATGAAGATAATAATATTACATTTGATGATTTTATATCATTTATAAAAAATGATGTTTATAGTAATGAAAAAATGAATGAAAAGATAGATGATGATATTAAAACAAATGTCGATAAATTAGAAAATTTCACTAGTGAAAATCTATTTAATAAAGAAGTAAATTCTAGCGAGCTTGCAAATATTTTAGGAATAGATAAAGAAAAAATTGATGATATTTTAATTTATTATAGTTCTAAAAATAATAGTTTACAAATTAGTTTAAATGATTTTATAAATTTTATGAATAAAGATGTTTTAACAAATGAAAAGTATTCTCAAAAAATAGATGATACAGCTAAAGCAAATTTGAAAAGGTTATCTAATTTTACAAATATTCAAACAATTCAAAAGAAAATGAAACCAGAAGAAATTGCAAATTTATTTGGAATAGATAAAAATTTGGTAGATTCATTATATGACTATTATATAAGTTTAAGTGATATTCAAATAAAACTTACAATTCATGAATTTTCAAATTTTGTTTTAAATGATGTTTTAAATAATCCTGAATATGCAAATATGTTTAATGAACAAACCGTAAATAATATAAAATTATTAAATACATTTAGTAATCAAAGTATTATAACAAAAAATATGAATACACAAGAATTATCGAGCTTATTTAATATAGATGAAATTTCAGTAAAGCAATTATTATTTTTAAAATATAGTAATATAGATTATGGATCAAAATTAAGTATTTCAGAATTTATAAATAATATTATTTATATTAAAAATAACACAAAATATTTAGAGGGAACAGATATAAGCAGTATTGAAAAATTATCTATTTTTGCAAAAAATGAAAATAATATTAACACTACAAAAATGGATAAAAAAACATTATCTACAATTTTTGATAATGTAAGTCCAGGATTAGTAGCAAATATATATTTATTTATGGGTCTTCCAGATACTTATGCATTATCACCTCAAGAATTTTTGAATTTAATAATAAGTAATTTATGTAATACTAATAATGAAAGTTTAGATGAGCCAGCTTTAGTAATTGATGAGCAAAATATGAATAATTTAAAACTTCTAAAAATGATAATTGATGATAGTGTATCTGAAAATAAAACAAAATATTCAGAAGCTGAAATGTCAAATTTATTAAGTATGAATTTGAGTGAGGTAAGTAAGCTTTATGCTTTAATTGATATGATTCAAAATAATACTAGTACTTGGAATATTACACCAATTGATTTTGTAAAAATGATACTAGAAAATAAAGACAATGATAGTATAAAAAATTCTATTGATGCAAATTCTTTAAGTAGTTTAGAATTGAGCTCTAATATAATGGCTAGTACTATTAGTAATCAGGGATATTCTTATAGCGAATTAGCCAAATTTGTAGGAATGGATGTAAATAGTAGTAAAAGCATATATACTTTATATACTATAAAAAATACAAGTCTAGAATTAACTCCTCAAGAACTTGTAAACTTTATTTTAAATCATAAAAACGATTCTACATTATCTGGAAATTTAAATGAAGGTACAATTAAAGATTTAAATTTAGTGCAGTCTGTTATAAATGGTGTATTAAATAATAAAAAATATAGTAGTAGTGAACTTAGCAATTTATTAGGAATAAATGGAGCTGATTTGAATTTACTTTATGGATTATATGATACTAAATATGTAAATATTAATCCAATAATATCAACAAAAGCATTTGTAGAGTTTTTAGAAAATGATGTAATGAAAAATGTAGATTATGCTAGCAATTTTACAGATGATGCCAAAACTAAAATAAGTACAATAAACGGAATTATAAATGCAAGCATAAATAAAACAAAATATTCAAAAGAAGAGATATTTGCAATATTAAGTAAATTATCAGATAATTTAGATAAAGATATGATTGATTTAGTGTATATTTATTATGGTAGCAATAATGAATATAATAACGAATGGACACTTACAGTTGAAAAATTTATAAATTATTTAAATGATAAAATATTAAAAGATAGTAGATTTGATGATTTTATTGAAGAGGATATGAAAAATCAAATCATTGATGCAAAAGAAAAGATAGCAGATTCTAAAAAATTATTGATAGGAGATAAACATTCAAGAGTTGTATTAAATACAAAATTCGCACCAGAATCTGAAGAAACATTTGAATTTATTAAAAATTTAAAAGATAAATTTGGAGATAATGTTTATATTGCAGGAAATTCTGTAATGGCCTATGAGATGACCAAATCTTTTAATGGCGAACTAAATTTTATTACAATAATTACTATGTTATCTATATTTATAGTTGTAGCAATAACGTTTAAATCAGTAATAATACCGATAATTTTAGTTCTTACAATACAATGCGCAGTATATATGACAATGGGAATATTATCTTTTTCTGGAGAAGGGGTATACTTTATAGCACTTCTAATTGTTCAAAGTATTTTAATGGGTGCAACAATAGATTATGCAATTTTATATACATCATATTATATTGAACATAGGCAATCAATGAATATAAAAGAATCGATTATAAATTCTTATAATAAATCTATTCATACAATATCAACCTCTGCATCTATTTTAATTATTGTTACACTAATTGTAGGGCATTTTTCTTCAGCAATAACTGCTCAAATTTGTAAAACTATATCAGAAGGTACAATATGTTCAACTGTTTTGATTTTATTATTATTACCTGCAGTAATTACAGCATTTGATAAATTGATTATAAAAAGCAAGAAGTTTACATAAATGTTGACATAGTTAATTATTTATAGTATAATAGAAACGTAGGTAAAAAATTATTAACATACTTTCAAAAGAGTTTAGAGAGTATGTAGTGTCAGAGCTTCTAAGGAGGGCTTATCTATGACTAATTTAAATCATTTTCTTTCTGTTGTTATCATTCTTTCACAGATCTCAAAAGAGGATGCAACAATGGTTGCAATTCCTGATGCCGTTCGTTGTTGGACTGGAGAAAGAGTTTACACTCATTTCACAGTGAATCCTAACACTAACGAGGTATCTGGAATTAGATATCCAGTAGAGGCTGTTAAGGAATGGTCAAAAGAATTGCTGAATTCTTGCTCTAAAGTAAATTCTGGTAAACCAGGAAATGCAGTAATCGATGAAGCAACAGATGCAGAAGCGTTCTGGAGATTTAATTCAGAAGTATCTCTTCAAAATGTACTTATGTATCTACACTTAATCCAGGATAGATGCTATGACGATTATATCCGTATTTTAATTGATACTAGAAAAAAATATGATGATATTTTCGTATTTGATGGAAAAACACTTTCTGGAAATGATCTTCGAGGTAAAGGAGAAATGCGCTGGCAAGGCGAAGGACTTCTTAACCAGCTTGATACACAGGTTTTTGTAAGACTAGCAAAGGTATATTACGAAAAAACTGGTATTCTTGTTAGTCGGCAGTGGATTGAGGATTTGATAAAACCTGCATTTTACAAGGCATATTCGAAGGAGCTTGCTGAAAATACTGTTAGATTCTTAAACATTTCAGATTATGCAGATGAGATGATTTCTACAAAGAATTTTGACGTAAGTGGTTGGCCAGTAAGTAACAGAGTTGCTGATCAGTTTGTGCAGATTCTCTTTACACATATTCAGATGGTGATTTCAAGATTTAGTGATTATCTTAAGTAAATGATTTTATCCTCGGAACCTTAATGGTTTCGAGGATTTTTCTTTTTTATTTGTATTTTTTTTTATATTATGATAGAATTGTAGAAATTTAAAAATAAATAATGAGGTGAATTTATGTTTTTTAAAAAGAAGAATAAAGAGTGTTTTGAAGAAGCGCCTTTAGGATATTGGGAGCAAAATTCGTATATGCTAGCTGTACCAGATGGTGATACAAAAGATTTATTAAGTGGAATATTTGAAAGAGTATCTCAAATAGATGGAGTAACTATTAAAGAAAAAAGTTCCTGTACAAGCAATGAGCCTGGAAGAATTAAGTTAAATTATCAAAATGAAGATTTTATTATTGGTTTTTTCCCAAGTGATTTTTCTTTACCAGAATTGTATTTAAATAAAGGGTATTATTTTACAGATGATGAGGTAGTAAGATTAAGAAATGCAAAAATAGCTTTAACAATTTTTATGGAATTTCATAAGGATGCAAAAAAATCATATCATCTTCAATTAAAAATTGCTGTTGCAATGGTTCCAAATTTACTTGCAATCATGGATGAGAGTGCAGAAAGAATGATACCTTCAAGATGGGCAACTATTACAGCAAGTTCAAATGTAGTTCCAGGTCCAACAGATTTATATTCAGTTCAGGCAGTTTCAGGTGATGGTGATGAAATATGGTTACATACACATGGTCTTTGTAGATGTGGACTTACAGAATTAGAAATTTTACAATCAGATAAAGAAAATTACAATAATCATTATTATTTAATTTCAGCTTTTGCAAGTTATATGATAGATAAAAATGAAGATTTTTCAAAAAGTCAAAATTCAGTATATATTGGAATGTTATCTAATAAAGAACCAGTAGTAGTTACTTGTATATCTTGGACAAAAGGATTAAAAGAATATAAAAATTTAAAATTAGGAAATATTGAAGATAGAAAAGATGGGCATAATAGTAAAACAAGTTTAATATTTATATATAAAAGTCCAGAAGATAAAGAAGCAGGAAAATTAAGTAAAGTTTCAGAATATAATGCTTTATGGGGAGATAATACAATATTTTTCATAAGTAATGAAGAGACAGCTAGAATGAAAGCTTTAGCTATGGAAAGATTTAATTTTGTAAAAAAAGAATTTGAAAATAAAGATAATAAAATAATTATAAAAATAGGTCTTCCTGTTAATGATGAAGGGGAATTTGAACATATATGGTTTGAACTTTTAGAATTTGATGGAGATAAATTTAAAGCAAAACTTACGCAAGAACCTTACAATGTAGAAAATATGCATGAAGGAGATGAAGCTTGGTATACAGTAAATGATGTAACAGATTGGTTAATATATACTCCAAAATTTTCAGTAAATCCTTCTACTGTATATCTTTTAATAAAATAAGTGAAGGCTCTCCCTTTGGCTCTGTTCCTTTGGCTCATTCAGGCTCAATTTTTATTTGGAGATGTAATATGTGGAATAAAGAAAGTTATAAAAAATATATTGAAGAATTGTTTTTATATAAAGATGAAAAGTATGGAGAATTTAATGAAAAAACTGTAAATACAGAATATAAGATTATAGGAATTAGAATGCCAATTTTGCAAAAAGAAGCAAAAAAGCTTTCTAAAGAATATAAAGAATTTCTAAGTGTTTGTGAATTTAATACTTATGAAGAGGTAATGTTATATGGATTAGTTGTTGCAAATATTAAAGAATATGATGAATATATTAATTATTTAAATATATATATTCCTAAAATTGATTCTTGGGCATTAGTAGATTCGTTTGTTTCTAAATCAAAAGTAATTGAAAAAAATTTAAAAAAGAATTTTAATTATATATTAAAATTAACCAAAAGTGAAAAAGAATTTGAATCAAGAGTTGGGTATGTAATGATTATGGATTATTATATTTCAGATGAATATTTTGAAAAAGTATGTAAAATAATAGATTCTAATAAAAACTTAACTTACTATAATAAAATGGCTATTGCATGGTTAATATCTGAAATGTTGGTAAAAAAATATGATGATACTGTTGAGTATTTGGAAAAAAGTAATTTAGATAAGTTTACTTTTAATAAATCGATTCAAAAAGCTTGTGAATCTTATAGAATAAATGATGAACAAAAAAATTTTTTAAGAAAAATGAAAAAATGTTAAAATTATATAATTTCTAATTTTAAATAAAAATTCGCATAATCTAACTATCTTTTGCAAAAAATAAATTTGCAAGAGGTGGTTAGATTTGTTTTTTCCAGATGGAATATATTATGAGGAAAATATTGTAAATTATGAACTTGGAAAACAATTATTAGAAAAATATAAAAATGTTCCAAAAAAGATAATTGAAAATCATAACAATATTGAAGAGATGAGAAAAAAAGAAAATTCTGAATTTGCTAGAATGAAAAGAAATTTAATTATAGGAATAAGAAAAACGCATAAATTTGTTCCAAATCATAAAGTATCAGATTTTTTAGTTCCATATACATCTTCTGGTTGTACTGCTATGTGTATGTATTGTTATTTAGTGTGCAATTATAATAAATGCTCATATTTAAGATTATTTGTAAATAGAGAGCAAATGTTAGAAAAGATAATAAAAGTAGCTAATCAATCTGAAGAAAATTTAACATTTGAAATAGGAAGTAATAGCGATTTAATTTTAGAAAATACAATTACAGATAATTTAATTTGGACAATCGAAAATTTTAAAAGTTCTAAAAAAGGAATGTTAACTTTTCCTACAAAATTTGATATGATTGATCCAATTTTAAATTTAGATCATCAAGGTAAAATAATAATAAGAATGAGTGTTAATCCTAATGAAATTATAAATAAAGTAGAATTTGGTACATCAAGACTTGATGGTAGAATAGAAGCTATAAATAAATTAGTAGAAGCTGATTATAAAGTTGGAATATTAGTTGCTCCAATAATACTAGTAGATAATTGGAAGAATTTATATGAGGAGTTACTAAAAGAGCTTAGTGAAAAATTAAGTAATAAAGCAAAAGGAAAAGTATTTTTTGAGCTTATTTTTATGACATATAGTTATATTCATAAAATGATTAATAAAGATGCATTTCCAAATGCAATAGATTTATATAATAAAGATCTTATGACAGTTAGAGGAAAAGGAAAATATACTTATAAACAATCTGTTAGAGAAGAGGGAGAGAATTTTTTTAGAGAGATTTTAAAAAAGTATTTTCCTGATAATAAAATTATATATTTTTCCTAATAGATTATATAATAGGAAAGTAGCTTTTACTATTGTATGAAAAATTTTAGCAAACGAAGCACAGAAATTTTTTCAGGAATTTTTTATATTGACAAATTTAAAAAACGCAGTATTTATAAAAATTTATTTTAATTAAAAAATTATTGTGTTTCGATTAGGTATACAGATAAAAATGGAGGAGAGAAATGTTACAATTAGAAATTATAAAATTTATGTTTTATTCAGGCTTAATAGTTATTGTTTCAAAATATATTTTAGTAGAAGTTATTAGAAGACTAGCAGAAAGTTTAAATTTAAAGCCAAAAACAGTTGGAGATATAGCTGGATTTTCAACTTCTGTTCCAGAATTACTAACAATAACTACATCAAGTATAAGAGGTTTTACGCGGTGCTAGTATTTATAACATTTTAAGTTCTAATATTATAAATTTAATTCAATATTTAGCTACAATTGTTTTAAATAAAAATGTAAAAAAATTAACAAATAATGCAATAATGATGGATATAGTACTAGTACTTATAACTATTATTATTCCAATTTTTGTATTAGAACAGCATATTCAAATAGATATTTATGCAGTTCCACTATTTCTTATTTTATTTATATTTTTTATTTTTTTAAATAGTAGAGCACATAAAATATATTTGGATACAGATAATCAAGAAATAGAAAATAATCAAAATAAAAATAGTAAAAATAGTAAAAATAGAATTAAAACATTTAAATATATAATGATTTTATTAATAACAGGTGTTTTATTATTTTTTATTGGTGAACTATTAGGAAATTCTCTTGAAATATTATGTAATTTTTTTAATATTCCAGAAACAATAATAGGTATATTGTTAGGAATTATAACCAGTGTTCCAGAGCTTATAACTTTTTTTGAATCACAAAGATATTATAAACAAATTAAAGATGAAATGCTTGGAGTGGTTGAAGCAACGAATAATCTATTAACATCTAATATTCTAAATTTATTTATAATTCAAACCATAGGAATTTTAATAACAAGTATTTAAACTTTATTGTTTACTAAATAAAAATTAAGAAATTTTAAATACTATATTTGAAAGTAAAAAAGAGACACCCCCACAGATGCCAGAGCAACTGTGAGGGCTTTCGAATCTAAAAATTTTTAAGCAATTTTAAGATTCCAAACGCTTGATGCGTTTTCTTCTTCTGGAGTGGAGTTGGAAATTGTATTAGGGAGTTCTTCTTCAGAGAAGTTTTTGCAAAAATCTTTGAAGATATCCCAGTACTGGCTGACGTCGTTGCTTTCACCAATTAAGATATACTTATTGGAGTTGGGGTCATTTTGGATTGTGCTGTAAGCTATTCCTATGGCTGCATAGTCATATTTGTAGTTTCCAGCAAATACCAATCTGACGTCGAAGAGATCAACTTTAGCGCCGATCTTGTTGACCTTTTGGTCAGCCACTTCCAAGAGGCCTTTTACGATGTTGTTTTTCATTGAGTATTCTCCTCCTATAAAGATATTAAATTTTTATCTCTTGTAAATAATAGCCCATAAAAATATTTATACCCTAGATGGGAAATCTGACTATAAGTTTACAAAAAGAATAAAGAATAAAAATATTATAGCACAGTATTTTAAATAAATCAATACTTTTTTTGAATTTTTTTGAATTTATGTGAATTCGTAGTAATAATGTTCAAGATATTTCAAAATTTTTTTAATTTATTTATAATTTAAGTAGAGTAGATATAGTGATGAAATTTTAAATAAAAAAAATTTATTTTAAATATATGTTAAACTTTTTCAATAGTAAATTTTTATTGTAGATAAAAAATAGTGCCTTGATTATCAAGACACTATTTTTTCACTAAATTTTCTTTTCCCAAATAAATGGGGTAGATACAATATTGTTCAAAATATACTGGAGAGATAAGCTTGCTTTACCAGATGAAGTAATAAAAAAGTATTCTTCTGGTGTAAGCATACCTTTCTTCAAGTAATCAAGTCCTGTAATGTTAACAAAATTGTTTTTCCCATTATTATCTTCTCCAAGGTGCAAAGTGACTATATTTTCAAACTGAATAGCCACTTTTATCCCAAGCCAGTGAGATTCACATTTTGCATTTAAGGCAAACCAATTTGGATTCAAGCCTTTTTCATCATAATATCCCTTTTCAATAATGAGTTTGATCCATTCTGTTACTTCTTTAGTAGTCAAATTCTCTGGATTTTCCATAGTTTCTAAAAAGCAAATTAATCCAGAGTCGTCTTTAATCTTTCTCGATGAAATTATTTTCATTTCAAGAATTTCATCCGGAAGTTTAAAGATTTTAGGCTTAATGTTTGGTAATTCACAGTTAATCAAATAACCATTTTGATCCAAACAGCCTGCTACGGAGCTTCTGAATGCATCTACTAATTCAGAAGAAATGAGATCCTTCCGAGATTTAGCAAAAGAATTGGAATTGGGCAAAGTCCAGTGAAGAAGTTGAAAAGTTTTTGACAACATAGTGATATTCTCCTTTTGTAATAAAAAATGTAAAAAATAACTAAACAGAGCCGATGAATTATCAATCAGCTCTGATAATAAATTTAAGAGGGATTAACACTACCTATTTATCTAATTATGCTTAATGATTATGTCTTAGGTATGTGTATATGTTATATATATAAAAGTAAACACAGGGTACCCCCTCAAGCACCATAAGTTGTGTTACTGAAATTATCTATAGTATAACATACCTTGTGAGTTATGTCAACTAGTTTTTTGATATTTTTGAATAATTTATACTTTTTTTATTTAATTAAAATATATTTATTTTACCTTATATAATTTAAATTATATGAGTTGTAATCACAATAATTATAATTTATCTTTTGGTGTTTTTTGAATGTGGTAAAAACAAATATATTTAATATTGACAAATAGCAAAAAAAGTAATACAATATGAAAATGAAAATCATTTTCATATTGTGAAAAGGGGTATTTAAATGGATAAAACGGAATACAAAACAGATCAAAGAGAACTGATAATAGAGTTTTTAAAGAATAATACAGATAAATATTTAAGTGTAGATGATATTGAAAAACATATTTTTAAGTTAAACAAAAAAATTGGATTAACAACAATATACAGATTTTTGAACAAATTAGAAAAAGAAAATAAACTTAGAATAGAAATAAATAATCACACAAAATATTATCAATACATTTCTGATGAATGTAGAAATCATTTCCATTTAAAATGTGAAGATTGTGGTAAAATTATTCATTTTGAATGTGAAGAATTTATAAAAATGATTGACCACATAGAAACAGAACATAAATTTAGTATAGATTCAAAATTTGTTATATATGGATTATGTTTAGATTGTAAAAATAGAAAAGGAGAATGTAGATGAGTAAAAATTTAAAGATAATTATTATAGTTATAGTTATTTTATTAATTGCAATAATTTCATTTAGTTTTTCGTTAAAAGGTAAAAAGTCAGAAGATTCATCAAATAAATTAAATATTGTTGTAACTACATTTTCTACATATGATTTTACAAAACAAATAGTACAAAATAATGCTGAAGTTACTTATTTAATGGGTCCTGGTGCAGATAGCCATGGTTATGAGCCTAGTGCTAAAGATTTAATAAAAATAAAAGAATCAGATGTTTTTATTTATATTGGTGGAGAAATGGAAAATTGGGTAGATAAAGTTTTAAAATCTGATACTATAGATGAAAATAAAACAAAACTTATTAAAGTAACAGATTGTGTTGAAACGATTGAAGAAGTGGAAGTAGATGGTGCTGAAGATACTTATGAAGAAGAACATAATGCTTTTGATGAGCATATATGGACATCACCAACAAATGCAAAAAAAATGGTAAAGTATTTAAGTGAAGAATTTACAAAATTAGATTCTAAAAATAAGGAAATATATCAAAAGAATGCTGATAATTATATTGCTAAGATTGAAGATGTAAGAATAAAAATTCAAGAAATAGTATCTAACAAAAAAAGAGATATTTTAGTTTTTGGTGATAAAATGCCTATGCAATATTTTTTAAATGAATTTGGACTTAGAGCTAGTGCTGCATTTAATGGTTGTAGTACAGAAGCAGAACCAAGTACCAAAACAATTACGTATTTAATAAATAAGATAAAAGAAGAAAATATTCCTGTTATCCTTTATATAGAACTTGGTACTGGTAATACTGCAAAATCAATAGCAAATGAAGCTGGATGTAAAGTAATGCAAATTCAAACTCTTCATAATATTAGTAAAAAGGATTTTGATTCAGGGGAAACTTATGTTAGTTTAATGACTAGAAATTTAGAGGTTTTGAAAGAAGCTTTAAATTAATTTTTTAGAGGTGAAATAATGGAGCTTATTAAAATAGAAAATTTATCATTTGGTTATTCAAATTCAGAAGAAATATTAAAAAAAATAAATTTAGTTATAGAAGAAGGGGAATTTGTTTGTATAGTAGGTGAAAATGGTTCTGGAAAAAGTACGTTAATAAAATGTATTTTAGGATTAAATAAGGTTGAAGATGGTACTATTAAAATTCAATCTAGAATTGGATATTTGCCACAAATTACTGATATTCAAAATAATTTTCCTGCTAGTATAGAGGAAATAGTAAGAAGTGGAACTATTCCAAATAATATAAAAAGTATATTATATTCTAAAGAAGATAAGAAGAAAACAAAAGAAATTATGGAAAAATTAGAATTATATAATCTTAGAAAAAAATGTTTTTACGAATTATCAGGAGGGCAAAAACAAAGAGTTTTAATTGCAAGAGCTTTGTGCTCTACAGATAAGATAATAATATTAGATGAGCCAGTTAATGGCTTGGATCCCAAAATTGCTGTTGAAATTTATGAATTATTAAAAAAATTGAATGAAGAAAATAATTTAACAATAGTTATGATATCTCATGATGTTCATAGAGTAAAAAAATATGCTTCGAGAATAGTTGAAATAGAAAATGGAAGGATAATAAAAGATTTGCCAGCAACAGAATATAAATGTGGGGGTGAAGGATAATGATATTAATAATTCATGAGATGATTAGCTATTCTTTTATAAATAGAGCGTTATTAGTAGGAACCTTGGTTAGTTTATGTGCAGCTTTATTAGGAGTAAGTTTAGTACTTAAAAGATATTCTAATATTGGAGATGGTTTAGCTCATGTTGGATTTGGAATTACTACAATAGCAGTAGCTTTTGGATTAGCTCCGCTTCCTATAGCAATCCCATCTGTAATAGTTATAGCTATTATATTATTAAAAATAGGAAATAATCACAGAATAAAAAGTGATAGTGCAATAGCAATTATTTCTAGTACAAGTTTAGCTTTAGGTGTAGCAGTAACTTCACTTACTACGGGTTTAAATACAGATGTTTGCAATGCCATGTTTGGTAGTGGCGGAATTTTAGCTATGAGTAATAGTGATGTAATTTTAAGTATATTAGTAAGTATAATAGTTTTAATGCTTTTTATAGTTTATTATAGAAAATTATTTGCGGTTACTTTTGATGAAGATTTTTCAAAAGCTATTGGTTTAAAAACACAAAGATATACAAATTTAATAGCAATATTAACAGCTGTAGTAATTGTAATTGGAATGAGACTTATGGGAACACTTTTAATTAGTAGTATAATAATATTTCCAGCATTAACATCTATGAGGTTATTTAAAACCTTTAAAAGTGTAGTAATAAGCTCTGGGATAGTAAGTGTAATTTGTTTTTGGATAGGTATGTTTTTATCTTATGTTTATGGAATAAGTACTGGTGCAACAATTGTTTTAGTTAATTTAGTAGTATTTTTATTATTTACAGTTTTAGAAAAAACTGTAAAATAGTTTTGGGTTCATTATGAAAATTCTCTAAAGACTAAATAAAAGCGTTTCACACGATTTTGGTCAAAATTGGCACACGAACACAATTTAACGTGTACTTTGCATTATATTTTAAAAATCTAACATAAGAATATAGTTCTATTATTTATGGAGTTTTTATGAATTTTGAAAATAAGAATATATTAAGAGAAAAATATAAAAATATTAGAAATAATTTAAAAAATAAAAATGAAAAATCAGATATTATTTTTGAAAAATTATTAAA
>CANRGN010000041.1 GCA_947630235.1 uncultured Clostridia bacterium | reverse complement strand
ATCACAATTAGTGGATTATATGTGGATAAAGTATATACTTTATCAGAAATTCAAAGTCCAAGTAATTATATTTTAACTGAGGGTGATGTTAAATTTAAAGTAACTATTGATGAAGGAACTGGAAAACCAGAAGTATGTATTATAAAGGAAGGTTCTGAAGGCAAAGAAGAAATTACTGAAGATAAAGGTATTTTAAAAAGTAATCCGGATATTTCTAATACAGATGATGGAAAAGTAGTTGTAAAATTAGAAGTTGAAGATGTGGCAAAATTTGATGTAAAAATTGTTAAAAAAGATAAGTCAGATCAGACTTTAATAAAAGGTGTAAAATTTAAAGTAACAGGTGGAGCTTTTGGGGAAACAGGAAGAATCTTTACAACAGATGAAAATGGAGAACTTAATATTACAAATTTAATACCTGGAACAACTTATAATGTTAAAGAAACAAAAGCAACTGGATATTATTTGATGCAAGATGAAGTTTCATTTTCAGTTAGTAGAGATTCGGATAATAAGTTAAAAGTAGATAGTAAAGATACTAATTTTAAAAATGCAACAATTAAAGAAAGTAAAGATGTAGATAAAGCAGTTGTAGAAGTTAATATTCAAAATGAGCCTATTCCAACTTATTCATTAAAAATTGTTAAGAAAAATAAAGATGAAGAAACATTATCAGGAACACAATTCAAATTAACAAGTGAAGATACGGGAGAAATTAGTTATGCTACGACAGATGATGAGGGAAATCTTACTTTTGAAGGATTGTATGAATTTGTAGAAAATAAATATATTACTGGTAAATATGTCCTTCAAGAAGTTTTGGCAACAGAAGGATATATTACTGATAATACAGAAGTTAAATTTAAAGTAACAAAAAAAGATGAAGCTTTAGAAATAGATATTTCAGATGGTAGTGAAGTGGTAAAATCACAAACAGTTAGTGAGAATACTATTATACTTGAATTTGAAAATGAACCTATATTTAATTTAACAAAATATGGTGATAATGAAAAATTGTTACCAGGAGCTAAATTTAAGGTTGTTGATATTGATGGTAATTATGTTAATGATGTAAATGGTAATCCGATAGGAGAACTAATTGGACGGTTCACCTCAAATAAATATTGATTTTACTTCAAATGGAACGTATACATGGAATAAAAATAGTGATGGAACATGGCAAAGTGATGTAAAGAAAAAGACAAATGCTACTTGCACTATGATATCAAATGAATTTACAGTAAGCGAAAATAGAAAATTGAAATTTGATTGGAGTGTTTCTTCTGAAAATGTAAATTATGATTATTTATATTATACAATAAAAAGCTTAAGTGGTGGAAAAACAATAGGAGGAGATTCGACTCAATATAAATTAGGAGGTCAAAATTATGGAAGTACATATGAAACATTAATTTTTCAACCTGTTGAAGTTGAACTAGAACCAGGAACATATCAAATAGAATTCACATATAAAACAGATGGTTCTAATAATCAAGGATTAGATTCTGGATTTGTAAGAAATGTTAGAGTAGAAGGTAGTGGAATTTATGTTTTAACAACAGATGAAAATGGTGAAATTACAGCTAATTTACCAGAAGGTTTGTATAAAATAATAGAAGTTGAGGCCCCAGAGGGATATGAATTACCTGATGATGAAGAGGCTAGGACACATTATGTTGGTATAGGTGCTACTAGAGAAGAAAAGAGAGAAATTGATATTCAATGGTCTAATGCAATTTCTGGAAATGGATTTTCTAATATAAATGATATTAAAAATACAGATGATGGTGGATATATTATTGCAGGAAGTTTTTATGGAGAAAGTAATTTAAACAGAGATGATACAGATGATGTTGTTACTTCTAAAGGTGGTTTAGATGCTTTAGTTGCTAAATTTGATAAAGACGGAAAACTAGAATGGCATGAGGAATTTGGCGAAAGTCATGCAGATGAATTTAATAGTGTATCTATTACTAGTGATGGTGGATATATAGTTGCTGGATATGAATATTCAGATGATTATGAAGATGGTATTTTAATCAAATTGGGTTCTTCTGGTGAGACAGAATGGGAGAAAAAAATAGTTGGTAAATATGAAGATAAAATATTAGATGCAACAGTTCTTTCAAATGGAAATATTGTTGTTGTAGGAAGATATTATAAATCTGCTATTAAATTTGAAAGTGGAAATGAATCTGAAACTGGAAATGAAATTACAAATTCAGGTTTATATGATGGATTTATTGCTTGTTATAATCCTGAAGGAGAGTGTCAATGGTCTAAAGGTATAAATGGATCAAATAATATAGAAGCTTCTAGTGTAACAGAAACGGCTAATGGATTTGTAGTTTCAGTTAATTATCTTGGCAGTATAAAAATTAATGATCAGTTTATTAGTTCAACAGGATATCAAGATTCAATACTTATTGGATATACAAAAGATGGTAATTGGTCTTGGAATAAAAATATAGGAAGTTCTAGTAATGAATCAATTGTTAAATTAATTACTGATGGAGAAGATAATGTAATTGCATTAGGAGGTTTTAATGGAAATATTACGATAGATGGTCAAACAATAAACGCTCCAGCATCAGGTTATTCTAATGCTATTATGTTAAAAGTATCTTCTGTTAATGGTGATTATATAAGTAATTTTAACTTTCCAAAGGTAAGATCAAGCGCAGATAATAAATTTACATCAGCTGTAGCCACAGAAGATGGTGGTTTAATGATTGGAGGCTGGTTCTATAATTCTACAATTGATATTGATGGAGATGGTACAAATGATATTACTTCAAATGGCGGATGCAATGATGGAATTATTATAAAATTAACAGATGAAGATGAAATAGAATGGTATAGAACTATAAAAGGAACTTCTTATGATACAGTATTTAGTGTTGCAGAATTAAATGATGGTGGTTTAGAAGTTGTAGGAAATTTTGATAGTACTAATTTGTCTTCTGGTAATAAAACTAATATTTTATCAAGCCAGGGTTATAATGATTCATTTATGATTAAATTGGGTATGATGGTTACAGAAGCAGAAATTCCTGCATTACAAGAAATAGAAGTTGAAAATGAATTAAAGAAATTTAAAATAACTACAGAAATTGGTGAAAATTCAGATAAGGAAAGAGAAGGAGGAGAAATTACTGGAGAACATACTTCAAAAGAAAATATTAATCTAGTAGAAGAAGTAAAATATGGATATGATAGTGAACAAGAAATTGTAATAACTCCTAAGGAAAATTATTCAGTTTATAGCATAACAATAGATGGTGAAGAATATTCATTTACTCCTGGTGATAGTGGTATAGTTAAAATTCCAATATTTAATAATGTTCAACAAGATCATCATATTATTGTTGTATTTGAAAAGAATTTATCAAGTGTTTTGGTTCATCATTATTTAAAAGATAGAGATAAACATTATACTGATACACCTTTAGCAGAAGATGATTATTATACAGGAAAAATTGGAAGTAAGTATGTAACTTCTCCAAAAGATGATATTAAGGGTTATGAACTTGAAAAATTAAATGATGGTAGTGGTAAATATAATATACCAAGTGATGCTACAGGAAATTATAAAGATGAGCAGATTGTTGTAACATACTATTATGAAGAAGTACCTTTAAATTTAACTGTTCATCATTATTTAGAAGGTACACAACAACCATTAGTACAGGATGAGGAAAAAGAAATATATAAAGACGATAATTTTACAACAACGCCAAATGCGGAGTTATTAAAAACATATGATTTAGTAGAAGATTTAACAGAAATTAGGCCAGAAGATGACGATACTACAATTGAACCAGGCGGAAATATTTCTGGAACAATGAAGGATAATACAGAAATTACTTATTACTATAAATTCAAAGAATATGAAATAACAACAGAAGTAAAACTACATGATGAAACCGATATTGGAGGAAATGTAGAATCTGTAAAAGGAGGAAAAATTTCTGGTGAAAATCAAAATCCTTATGAAACAGTTATAATTAACGAAAATAGTGAAAATGATATAATTGCTGAAGCTGATGAAGGATATCAAATAATTTCATTAACTATACAAAGTCTTGATGAAGAAAAAAATGTAATAAAGGAAGAAAAACTTAATTTAGAAGAATTGATTAAAAATTCTCCTGAAGAAGAAAATCAAAAATATCTAAAAAAATATACTTTTGATAAATTTACTAATGTTACTTCTGATAAGCATGTAATAGTAGAATTTATAAAAATTCAAGGAAAAGTTATAGTTCATCATTATATTAAAGATACAGAGAATCATGTACCTTTACAAGACGGAACTCCTTCTGAAGATGAAATAAAAACAGGAGCAGTAGGAGATCCATGGGCAAGTAAAGCTTTAGAAAATGTTTCAGAAAAATATGAGCTTGTACAAAGCCCAGAAAATTCTAGTGGAGAATTTAAAGAAGAAGATCAAGAAATAACATATTACTACGAATTAAAAGATTCTAAAGTAATTGTTCATCATTATAAAGAAGGAACAACAGAGAGTTTGGCTGAAGATGAAGTAATAACTGGAAAAGTTGATGCTCCATATACTACAAATAGAAGTGATGAAGTACCAAGTTATTATGAATTAGTAGAAGAGCCTTCTAACAAAAATGGAACAATGACAGTTGAAGATACGATTGTAACATATTACTATAGAATTAAAAAATATGCATATAAAGTTTATTATAAAGAAAAAGATACAGAAACAGAATTAAAACTTCATAAAGAAGAATGTAAAGAATATGATACTGAAATATTATCAGATGACGAAATAATAAACATAGATGGATATAATTTTGATCATTATGATAAAGAAAACATAAAGATAAAAGAAAATGAAGAAGAAAACGTAATAACTATTTATTATACAAAAAGAAACGACTTAAGTTATGTAGTAAATTATTTAGAAGAAGGTACTGAAAAGGTACTACATGACCAAAAAGCAGTTACTGTAGTAGAATTCGGAACCAAAATAAAATCTGAAACTGAAAAAATTGATATTACTGGATATGAGTTTACTCGTTTTGATAAAGATGAATTAGAAATAGGTACAGATATTAATGAAAATTATATTAATATTTATTACAAAAAGAAAAACTTTGAATATGAAATACATTATTTCTATGACGGCATAGAAGATACTACACAAACAGAA
This sequence comes from uncultured Clostridia bacterium, assembly GCA_947630235.1. Classification (GTDB taxonomy): domain Bacteria; phylum Bacillota; class Clostridia; order TANB77; family CAG-508; genus Scatovivens. Next base: position 17,834 of record CANRGN010000041.1, on the reverse strand, counting down.
AGAAAAGAAGCAGAATTTGAAAGCAAAATTGAAGAATATCCAGATAAAAACAATGGCTATGTATTTGAAAAAGACGAAAATTGTCCATTAATCGTAGGAGCAGAGGAAGACAAAAACATAATAAATGTTTACTATAGAACACAATATAAAATTACTACTGATGTAATCGAACATACAGAAAAATATAAAGATGGAACTACTATAGATTCTGTAAAAGGCGGAACAATTTCAGGAGAAGATTTAGAGTATTATGAATTGGTATTTAAAGGTGACAGCAATGAAAATAAAATAGAAATGAAGCCTGATGAAGGATATGAAATTGTAAAAGTAATTATAAATGAAATAGAAATTGAAAACTTAGAAATTACTGAAGATGGAATCTTAGTATTAGATGCAGGATATTTTTCAGATGTTCAAGAAGACCAACATATTGAAGTAGAGTTTAGAAAAAAGAGCAAAGTTACAGTAAAATATTTAGAAAAGGATACAGAAACCGAATTATCTGAACCTACAGAAATACCAGGATATGAAGGCAAAGATTTTACAACAGATAGAAAAGTTATAACTGCATATAAAGCTCCAGAAGTAGGAATTACTGATGAAGAAAAGAAACATATAGATCCAGATGGAGTAATGTATGCTGATGAAATAGTAATAATTTATTGGTATGAAAAAATATCTTCAGGAATTATTGAAAGACATATTGAAATAAACGAAAAAGCAGAGGTTAGCGAAATTGAAAGCTCAACTATAGAAGGATTTGTTTTAGATGAAAAAACTATAGCAAGAAAAACTTACGAAGGATATATAGCAGTAGATGGACCTCAAAATGAAAATCCAGATATAATTGTTGCCAAAAAAGATGATACAGAAATAAAAGTTGTAATGCAAGAAAATAAGATTATAGAGGTTTGGTACTATTATGAAAAACAATATGATATTACTACAGAAGTAAAACAACATAAAGAAATAAAAGATGGTGTAGAGCAATTAATTGATGGTGGTAGAATTTCTAAGGAATATGAAATAGATGAGCAAGGAAATAAAAATGAAATTGTTTATGAAAAAGTTTTAAGTAGAGGCGATAATAAGAAAATTATCGAAATGGTTCCAGATGATGGATATAGAATTAAAGCTTTATGTATAAATGATACTCAAATTGATATTAAAGAAATGGTAAAAGAAGATAAGAGCATAGTTTTAGCAGAAAAATATTTCGAAGATGTACAAGAGAATAAACATGTTGTTGTTGAATTTGAAAAAATACCAGCAAAAGTAATTGTAAAATATCAAGATATTGATACAAAAGAAGATATAGAAGAAAACAAAGAAGTAGAAGGCTATGTAAATGATCCATATTCAGAAGAAAGAATAGAAATAGAAGATTACATCCCAGCAGGAGACGAGCCAGAAAATAAATCTGGTAATATGGTAGAAGAAGATACTATAGTAATATTCTACTATAAGAAGCAATTTAAGATTACAACAGATGTAAAAGAGCATGAAGAAAGCGGAGCAGACGGAAATAAATATCCTGTAAAAGGAGGAAGTATTTCTGGAGAAGATGAATTACCTTATGAAAAAGTTCTAAGAGGAGAAAATAGCACAAAAAATATTGATATAAAACCAGAATCAGGATATAGACCAAAGAAAATTACTATAAATGGTGAAGAAATAGAACTAAAAGATACTACAAGATTAGCTTTATTTGAGAATATGCAAGAAGATAAACATATAGTTGTTGAATTCGAAAGAATTCCAGCTAGAGTAGTAATAAAATATATTGATGAAAATAGCGGAAATGAAGTTGCTGAAAAAGAAATAATAGAAGGCTTTGTAAATGATGAATATACAAGCAGTTCTAAAGATATTGAAGGCTATGAATTAGTATCTGAAAAATTACCATGTAATGCAAGTGGAAAATTAGCTGAAGATGAAATAGTTGTTATTTATTATTATAGAAAAATTGAAGAAGTGGCTCAAAAGCCAGATTTTGAACAAGTAGAAGAGCCATCTAATATAATAGAAAATGCAGTTGTTGAAGAAGCAGAAGATAATATTAGAGATGTAAAAACAGGTGATAATATATTTAATAATATAATAGTGCTAATTACCTCAGCAATTACTGCAATAATATCATTCATTAAGAAATATAAAAAAAATAAATAATTAAAAAATGCAGAAATATAAAAACGAGCGATTTCTATTCGCTCGTTTTTAATATTTTTACAGTTTTGCAATGGATGATGTTAAAAGTAATTTTTTGATTTTTCAAATAGATACTATAACTCCTTCTACTTTTCTGTTACGGCTTTATGTCTTTTTCAAACTCACTTTTACATAATCAAATTATTTTTAATCATAATTATACTAAAAAAGTGTTTTACCTTTCAGTAATTTCCGCTTAAAATTACTAAAAGGTAAAAAATTTCTTTACAATAAAATTCATCTAGTATATAATTTAAAATGTAAAGAAATATAAAAAGGATAAAATTTCATGAAACTAAAGAATGTATTAAGACTTATTATTTACAGTATAACAATGACATGTACTTTATTTTATATAGGGTATAGAATTGCATATACTGTTCCAACAAAACTAGGTATTCTCAATCTAATATTAGCATTATTTATTTTATTTATCGAAATTTGGGAAGCACTTGACTTTTTTATTTACTTTTTAAACATTCTAACAATTGATAAGAAAAAGCCAAAAACTCCAAATGCCAATGTTATAAAAGAGTATCCAGATATAGATGTGCTAATTGCTACATATAACGAGTATGAGGGTTTACTTCAAAAAACAATTCAAGCATGTAAAGATATGGATTATCCAGATAAAAGTAAAGTTCATATTTATTTATGTGATGATGGAAATAGACCTAATATAAAAGCATTAGCAGATAGAATGGAAATAAATTATATAACGAGATTAAACAATAAAAATAGTAAAGCAGGAAATTATAATAATGCTTTAAAATATATAAAATCTCCATATATAGCTACTTTTGATGCAGATATGTGTCCAAAGAAAACCTTTCTTATGAAATTATTACCATATTTTTATGATACAAATAAAAAAGTTGGATTTGTACAAACTCCACAAAGTTTTAGGAATCCTGATATATATCAATATAGGTTTAATTTAGCAAATCAAATTCCTTTTGAACAAGAATATTTTTATCATAATCTTCAAATTGCTAAAAATTCAATAAATGCAGTTGTATATTGCGGAACAAATACTCTAATTTCAAGAGAAGCATTAGATAGTATAAACGGCTTTGCAACAGGAACCATTTCAGAAGATATTGCAACAGGAATGCTTATAGAAGCAAAGGGTTATAAATGTATTGCAATTGATGATATAGAAGCATATGGAACATCTGTAAATGATTATGAAGCTTTTGTTAAGCAACGTTCTAGATGGGCTAGAGGCTGTGTGCAAATGTCTAAGAAATATAAAATATTTAGTCAAAAGGGATTAAGTCTTAGACAAAAACTTGAATACTTTTCTTGCGTATCATATTGGTATTTCGGATTTAGAAGGTTAGTATATTTAATTACACCACTTTTATTTAGTATTTTAGGATTTATTATTATAGATTGTAATTTTAAAACATTTGTATATTTTTGGTTACCACAATATTTATTAAAACGATTTGTATTAGATAAATTAGAAGGAAATAAACGTTCATCAACATGGACAAAAATTTATGAAACTATACTTGCTCCAAGTTTAGGGCCAAAGGTAGTAAACGAATATTTTGGACTTGGTGATACGAAATTTGAAGTTACACCTAAAACAGGTATAGATTCAAAGATGAGTAAAGGTAATGCTAAAATATTAAGAACACATTTATTATTACTTTTACTTAATATATTAGGATTTATTTTATGTTTATATAAATTTGATTCAAAATATTATTATAATTATATATTATCATTTATATGGACAATATCAAATAGTTTTTATTTAGCAATAGCAGTAATGTTTGATCTAAAAACTAAAGTTAGAGATTTTTCGGATTTTGTTCCAAATAAAGTAAAAAAATATACATCTAAAGCATTTTTATTATTGTTTTTAAATAAAGAAAAATCTAAAGCTCATAGTAAATAAAATTTAAAATATTTTTGAAAATAAAAGCAAGTTACTAGTTAATGGTTTTTAAATAAAAATGCTTTCAAGTCTCTTACAGTACCACTATGTTGAGAAGAAATATTATTATAAAAATTAAAAGCAATATTTATTTTAATTAAAATATGAAATATAAAATTATAATATATTATTATTTTAATTATTGTACAAAAAAAAGACTGTCATTAGTGATATGTCTTGCAAAAGGAGAGAAAACTAATGTATATTACAAAAGAGGATCGCTTAGCATATGTTCAAGTACTACAAATAATTAAATATTTAAATGAAAAAGAAAGAGCAAAAATCCCAAATGAATTAATAAATACTTACGAAAAATATAAGGAACCAAATTATAAATTTGAATACAACAGTAATATTGACTTAAATGAGCAAATATCAGAAAAGACGAAGGTTATTATTGCATATTTGTTTGTTAAATATATAGCCTCATATGAAGATAGAAAAGAAATATACGAAAGGGAGAAAAAGCAGTATATCAAAGAAGAACTTCAAAAAAGAGCTAACTTAAAATTAAACCCATTATTTGAGGATAATAAGAAGCAAGATTTTATAACAAATAAAAACTTACCAGTAGTGGTAGAAAAAAAGTCTATATTTAGGAAAATAATTTTGAAGATAAAAAGTTTATTTATAAAAAATTAAATTTTAAGGATGAATAATTATATGAGAAAGCCAAAACCAAGAGAGTATATATTAAAATTATACATGATATTAATACAGTATAATAAAAAAGTAGAAAATGAAATAGCAGAGTATTTTGATGAAAATATTATTAGGGTGAAAGAAAGTGAAATTTTAAAAGAGAGTTCTGTAACTAGTAAGGAAAAAGAGGAACAAGAATTAATAGATAAAAACTCACCATATGCTATACGCTTTTTTAAACCTTATATTAATGTTAATGTTAATGATAATGATAATGCTTTAGATAATGCTATGGATATTGCAAATGGCAATATTCCAGAAGTTCTTAAACAAGACATAGAATCATATAAAGAAAAAGTAGATTCATATGATAGCTTACCCAAAGATGAGGATAAATTAGAATTAGAGAAAAATTTATACAAAGAATTAGCAATTGTATGTGCTAGATATGTAAATATTTTAAATAGAAGAAAATATTCAGCAAATAGAGCACAAAAAACAACCTATAGTACTAAGCATGAATATATAGCAAGATTTATTAGATTTGCATTAACTTATAATAAAATGGTTAGTCCTAATCAAATATTTGAAATGGGAATATTAAAAGATGATGAGGAAAAATATGTATTGAATGCAAGTATTCCGGGATTCACAAATCTATCTGTACATATGGGAGGTAACTATCACAATACTTGTGATATATTAGAGCGTGTAGAAAAAATTAGTAAAAAACAGCTATTTCCAAAAAAAAGGTACAAAAATGGAGATCTAGTAATTGATTTAGCAAAAGTTATTTCTGATGTTAATTTTTCCTTTTCTTTACCAGATTTTGGATTTTATAATACAGCAATTATAAACAAAGCATGTACTGACGAAGCAAAAGGATATATTGAGCATATGAAAAAAATAAAAAACGAAAGTGATTTTCAATCACAAATAGAATTGTTTATAAACTTACAATGCTCAGATTTTAACGATAGAGAACTGTATTTTTTAGCTGAAAAAGCTGGATATATGAAAGGAGATTTTCAAGTTTTAACTGCAGAAATAAAAAAAAGAAGTATTCATAAAGAAAATAGTGAATCTCTATATATACAAAGCAAATTGAGTGAATGTGAAGGTGATAAAAATAAGCAACAAAATGTAATAAATGACTTATATCATAAATATGTAGATGATTATATTTCAATAGCTAATATTAATGAAGATATTAAAAAATATATAAAAAAATATATGGATAGAAATGGAAAATTTGTTGAAATATTAAAAAATCAAAGTATGTTGAATGATTCTATTTCAAAAGAGATAAATAAAAATATTAGTGAATGCATATCTACTATAATAGAAAATACTATAAATGATGGAGTTTTTTTTGATTCATTTATGATGCCAGATAATAATAAAAACAGCGATTTGTGCTGTATGGATCTCGATATATTTAAAGTAATATGTGAGTATGGGAAATTTGAAGATAGATTTCGTTTTTTTGCAAATTACTTTACAGAAATGGAATTAAATGAAAAGAAAGAAAGAGAAAAAAACAAAACAAAAATGGAAGAAATTTTAAGATCTACTGATGATGAAAATAGAATAAATTCAAATTTATTTAGAATAGTACAAGAATTTAAATCAGAAGAAATTAGTGAAGAAGAATTTTTAGGTAGGTTTAATAATTTATATATAACTTATTACCAAAGCATGGAATCTAAGGTAGATAGTCCTGCTGATTTAAAAGATACTTTTGAGAATTTAGGTATAAGTCAAAAACGGAATAGACAAATTCTTGCATGGTGAAATAAAAATACCAGATATTGTTGGAAATCCAGATACAGATGAACATCAAAAAGAAAGTCATTCAGATATGTATAAAAAAATGTATGAAGTAACTAAAAATGTTAGTGTAAAAGATAGAGCAAAAATTGTAAATCCAGATGATAGAAAAAAGAATATAGAAGAGCATTAAAAATGTGACATAAAAATTGACATAAAAATGAAAAAATGATATAATAAAGAAAATATTTTTGAAGGGAGATGCTATTGCATGGAAAAAAAAATTTTGTCTATGCAACAGAAAATCATTTCTGAGATAAGAAGACAAATTCAATCAGTACCTAAAGGTACAGATCCAAATACATTATCTCTTGATGAGATAGCATATTTGGAAAGTGCAAGTAACATTTATGAATTATATGAAAGCCTATATAAATGTGAAAGCTTACAAGATTATCAAAATCTTCTTTATCAAATTCAAGCACAGGATTTATAATCCACAAAACAATCAAACCCACACCACCAATAATTTAATTAAAATGTTTGGTGATTGTGGGTTTTTTATTCAGTAGAAAAGTTCTCTGTATATATGCTTAATTAAAAGCATTGCAACAAATAAATAAAAAAATTTAAGAGGTGAAAAAATGAAAATAGTTTTAATAACAGGAGCGAGTAGAGGGATAGGTAGAGCAATTGCGAAAAAATTAGCAGAAAGTGGATATATGGTAATTGCAAATTATAATAAATCTGAAGAAGAAGCCAAAGAATTGCTTAAAATAAATAATATAGAAATATACAAAGCAGATGTAACCAAAAGAGAAGAAGTTCATAAGATGGTTGAATATATAATTAGCAAATATGGTAAAATTGATGTTTTAATAAATAATGCAGGTATAGATGAATATAAATTATTTACAGATATTACAGATGAAGATTGGAATAAAATGATAAACACGAATTTGTATTCAGTTTTTTGTACAACACAAGAAATTGTTAAATACATGATACATGAAAAATTTGGGTGTATAATTAATATTTCTTCTGTATGGGGCATAGTTGGTGGCTCTTTAGAAACTCATTATTCTGCATCTAAAGCTGGAATAAATGGTTTAACAAAATCTCTAGCTAAAGAATTAGGACCAAGTAATATTAGAGTAAATGCAATAGCACCAGGAGTTATTGAAACAGATATGAATAAAAATTTAACTCAAGATGAATTAAAAGATTTAGAATACCAAACACCTTTAGGAAAAATTGGTGAGCCAGAAGATATAGCAAAATGTGCTAAGTGGTTAGTAGAAGATAATTTTACAACAGGGCAAGTTATATCTCCAAATGGAGGTTGGATAATAACATAAAAAACCCAAATATTTGGGTTTTTTATGTATTATTTTTTGATTTTTTTTTATAATTTCCTGTAATTAATTTTGGTAAATAAGTTAATATCTTATATATTGAAAGCTTTAATTTTTTCTTTAATATGTAAGATTTTCTTAACCTTTTTATATTTGAAATAGAGCTATTTGTATTTACTAAAATTAAAGATGTTTCTGGATGTTCAATTTCAAATATAAAATTTTGATTATTATTATTATCCCAATCACCTTTTTCATTTTTAAAACAGAAATTAAACGTATTACTATCAATTAACTGAATTTCAGCCTGAAATCCAAGCTCTGTTTTTTTCATTTCTATATCAGCAACATTTTTCCAATCGTTGTCAAATCCATAATGAATATACACTGATTCTGAATTATTTTGAAAAAGTTTTCCAATATATGAAATTTTAACTATTATATTTGGTGTTAATTTATCTGTATTAAAAAAGATATTTTTAACTAATTCCATATAGTTCTATCTCCTAATTTTCTCATTTGTTAATTTTTATTCAGTAGGAATGTTCAATGTAGATAGTCTGAATAAAAACATTGCACACAATTTTTATCAAAATTGGTACACGAACAATTTAATGTGGATTTTTCAATATATTTTAAAAGTTTGAAATAATAAAATATCCACTACTATTTTTTATAACTAAAAAAATTATAATACAAAAAGAATTCTTTAGCAATAAAGAATTCTAATTTTACCAAAAAGTAATAAAATTGTAATATAATGGCAATTATATGTAAACTTTACCTATTATACTAAAAGTATCTTTATCTGATACTGTAATATTAGGAATTTCTTTGTTTTCTGCTTTTAATACAAATTTTCCCTTTTTATATAAAAGTCTACGAATAACAAACTCACCATTATACTTAAATAGCCCTACATCTTTATTTTGTACCAAACCATTTATTTCTATATATGCATAAGAATTTTGTGAAATAATAGGATCCATTGCGTTATCTTTAACCTTATATGCAAATGAAGCATTAGCATATTTTGCAGGACAATCTATATAATTTTCTAGATCAGTGATAGCGGGAATTTGGTTATAAGAAATATATTTTGTATAATTATATTCTTTTTGCTCTTCATTTAATTCTTTATCATAAGTATGTAGTAAAGGTTCAAAAGGTACGTTTAAAGATGAACAAATATTTTTTAAAGCTTTATGACTAGGATTTCTTTCTCCCTTTTCAATATGTGTTAAATGACCGATATTTATGTCTGTCATTTCTGATAATTGTGTTTTTGTAATTTTTTTGTCTTTACGTATTCTTGAAATCATATCTCCAATCATGTAAATTACCTCATTTCTTTTGTTATCTAATTTTTCTTAATTATATATTTAAAAACATTTCTTGTCTAGACATTAAATAAATAATTTTTGAATATTATTTATTTAGTGAACCAGAGGGAAGGAAAGAAATATTTTCTAATTATTATTAAAATATTGATAAAAAAATGTCAATATGATATGATTTTCAAGTAAAGATATATTAATCTAATTATTAGAAAGGAGAAGAGTTAGATTGTTTTCTAACTTATAAAAGTATGGCAACTTCAAAAGAGAAAAAAGAAGAGAAAAAAATAGAAAAAATTAAAAATCCTGGTAAAGTTAATCAAGATAAAGCTAGAAAAAAACTAATTATAGCTATAGTTTTAGTAATTTTAGTAATATTAGTTTTATTTTTTTCTATTATTTTTGCAATGATTCAAAAAAGTAAAATTACAATAGTAAAAGGAGTTTCGACAAAAGGTATAGAATTATCAAATTTAACAGCAACAGAAGCCAAAAATAAAATTATTGAAGAGATTAATAAAGAAACAAAAACTCCAATAAAATTGAAGTATAATGATTATAATTTAGATTTAAATTTATCAGAAATAGAATTTAATTATAAAGTAGATGATACAGTTAAAGAGGCTTATGAAATTGGTAGATCTGATGATATAATAAAAAGTAATTTTTCAATTTTATCTACAATAGTAAAAGGTAAAGAAATTAAATTAAAATATACATATAATGAAGATGCTCTAAAAAAAATAATTGAAAATATAAATTCATCAATTCCAGGAAAAGTTTCAGAATATACATATTGTATAGAAGGAGAAGAATTAATTATTACTTCAGGAGTTGATGGAGTGAAAGTAAAATCAAAAGAATTAGAAAATTTAATAATAAATTCAATAATAAATAGAGATTCATCAATTGAAAAAAAGGAATATCAAGAATTAACAATTCCAATTGAAAATAAAATAGCAGATAAAATTGATATAGATAAAATATATAGTGAAATATATTGTGAACCAAAAGATGCTTATTTAATAGAAGAACCATTTCAGCTTATAAAAGATGAAGATGGAGTTGATTTTGCAATATCAAAAGATGAAGCAAAAGCTTTAATAACTGGAGATAAAAGTGAATATAGTATTCCTCTAAAAATTACAAAAGCAAATAAAACAGTTAGTAATTTAGGAGCAAAAGTATTTCCACATACTTTATCAGAATATAAAACAGATTATAATGCAGGATATTTGGCAAGAGCTAAAAATTTAGAAATAGCAGGTGAAAAAATTAATGGAACAGTTTTAATGCCAGGTGAAGAATTTTCATTTAATCAAGTAGTAGGAAAAAGAACTGTTGAGGAGGGATATCAAAACGCTCCAGTTTATGAAAATGGAAAAGTAGTTGATGGAATAGCAGGAGGAATTTGTCAAATATCTTCTACATTATATAATGCTGTATTACTTGCAAATTTAGAAGTTACTGTAAGAAGAAATCATAATTATATATCAACATATGTTCCTGAAGGAAGAGATGCTACAGTTGTTTATGGATCACAAGATTTTAAATTTAAAAATTCTAGACAATATCCAATTCAAATAAATTGTACAGTAGCAGGTGGAATTGCTAGATGTGAGATAAAAGGTATAAAAGAGGATACTGAGTATGATGTAAGAATAATAACAAATGTTACAGCTACAATACCATTTAGTGAAGAGATAGAGGAGGATAGTTCAGTGGCTCCTGGAACAAAACAAGTAGTTCAGGCAGGTCATAATGGAGCTAAAGTTACATCATATAGAGTATTATTTTTAAATGGTGAGGAGGTATCAAGAACTTTATTATATAATGATACTTATAAAGTTATGAATAAAATAGTAAAAGTATCTCCTGGAACAACTAAAAAACAAGAACAAAAACAAACAAATATACCTGAAGATTTACCTCAGGCTGAAGAAAAAAATAATATAGAACAAACAGCTCCAACAAGTGGAGAGCCAGCAAACACTGTAGATGAATATATTCAAAATACTGATAATACAGTTATAGAATCTACTGAATCAGCATCTCAGCCAAATACAAATACAGAATCAGTATCTGAAACAGTTGAACAATCTTCTGGAGTTTCTGATAATAGTTTAAATCAAATATTAGAACCAACTGAGAATCAAAATTTATCAACAAATGTAATTGATGAATCTATTGGTAATACTAATATTAATGCTAATGAAAATAATATATAAAAATTTGAAATTTAGTAACTATTTTTCTATTCAGTAGGAGAGTTTTCTGTAGCTAAGTTTAAGTAAAAGTATTGTACACAATTTTTGTCAAAATTGGCGCACGAACAATTTAAAGTGGACTTTGCAATATATTTTAACAATTTGACATAAGAAAATGTCCACTATTGTTCTAAAAATATTGAAAAGAAGTTAAAATTACACTTGAAAAATTATGTAAACGATGTTATAATAAAAACATGCATTAGTTATTGTACCTCAAAACTGCAAAGTTAGCGTGAACTATTAAGGAGGAAATTGAAATGATTAAAAAGTTTTTTTCAACTACTGATGAGTGCATTGATTTCTTGCGGGGGTTTGACCTTAACCAGCTTGAAAAAGTAGCTGCCGAAAAGGAACAGGGTTTCTCCATTGTGAAGTTCTATTTTCAAAAACAGTCAATTGAAATAACAGGAGCTTTCAACATTGGTTACTCAGGCAAAGGTCTTGAAGAATTTTTTAACCTCTTGGTTGATGCAGGTTTTAAAAAAGAAACATCTGAGATTGTGTTAATTCCAGAAATAACGGGATTTATCATCTCTCGCTGTGATTAAGAAAACATAAAAAACTAGAAATCGTGTTGAAATTTTTTTTCGTTTCATCCGCACTCTCTTGAGTGCGGAATTTTCTTTTTATTCAGTAGGAAAATTTTCTGTAGCTAAGATTAAGTAAAAGTATTGTACACAATTTTTGTAAAAATTGGTGCATAAACAATTTAAAGTAGAATTTGCAATATATTTTAACAGTCTAAACATAAGAAAATGTCCAATATTATTCTAAAAATTGCTGTATAAATTGAGATTTATGTATTGACAATGCAATAAATTAAGTTGTATAATACTAACTGAATTAAATTTAAATAAATGGGTGACTAGCTCAGTTGGTAGAGCAGCTGACTCTTAATCAGAAGGTCCAGGGTTCGATCCCCTGGTTGCCCACCAAGAATAGCAAGAAGTTTGGTTCTTGCTTAAATTTTTACATTTTTACAACCAATTTAACTAAATAAAATATTAATAGTAAAATAAAAAAAATATAGAGGAGAAAAATGGAAGATATAGAATATTTGGATTTAGTTGATAAAAATGATAATGTAATAGGAAAAGAAGAAAGAAATATTATATATAAAAATAATTTGAGAAATTTTAGGGTAATAAATATAATGATATTTACAAGTGATAATAAAATAATAGTTCCAAAAAGAAGTGCAAATAGAAGACTTTTTCCAAATTGTTATGATTGTTCAGTAGGAGGACATGTGTCTTCTGGAGAATCTTATGAACATGCAGCATATAGAGAATTAGAAGAGGAATTAGGTATTAAAAATGTTAATTTGAAAGAAATAGGATATTTTAAACCTTATGATATTGATACTAGTTCTTTTTCAAAGATGTATAAATTGGTATATGATGGAGATTTAAATTATGATAAAGACGGAATTCAAGAAATTTTCTATATGAATAAAGAAGAAATTAGAGAATTAATAAGTGAAAATCCATTACAGTTTAAAGGTGATTATCCTAAATTTTTCAAATGGCTAGATGATAATAATATGTTATAGTAATAGCTTTTCAAATTAGGTAAAGTTCAAGCATTATAAATGAAGTGATTTTAAATTAGGGGGTACATTTCAAAAGAGTGTATTCCTTAATTTTTTCTAGAAAAGAGGTATGGTTGAGGAATTATTTTTATTTATTTAGTAGAAAAGTTCTCTGTAGTTAAGCTTATAATATCTTACGGAAATCTTTATTTATAATTATTTTTTTGAATTTAAATTATTTTAGTAATTGAATATATCATTAATTTTAATAAAATTTAATTAAAAATTAAAAAAGAAATTTATAATTTCTTTCCGTATATAAAGCCGTGTAACAATAATTTTGCACTGCTTTTTTATTTTATTAATTATATTAAATATAAATATAATTATAATTATAATTAATTATTAAAAAGTGAGAATGTTATGAAAAAATGCGATTTTAAATATAAAAAATAAAATGGAACTTTAATCGCCGGAAATATATCTAAAGAAAATTGTTAATGAAAATTGATATAAAAGACATTCATATATTAAAGGTAATATTACAATCAGTCATAAAAAATAAAAGAAATTCCAGGAACAAAAGAAAAGGAACTGAACCTGCAGTATTGTTAAGGAAACAAGAAATTATAGAAAAATTAACTCAAAACTTATTAAAAAAATTTAAAGTGTGTATAATATAAAAGAAATTTGCAAGCCAAATCAAGGAAAAGTTAACATAAATTTAATTATGGGGTTTACAAAGCGTGTATACTGTGCTATAATTGAAAAGGTATTTGATGATAATTTACATAAAGAGAGGAGAGTATATATGAATTACTTCAAAGAATTTTTTGAGAACACTAATGAGTATGATTATGAACAATTACCAAACATTATGCAAGATGAATATATAGTAGAAAATTTATTTAAATTTATAGGATAAGGGGTTTTTAAATTGATTGATATTCATAGTCATTTATTGTATGAAGTCGATGATGGTTCTAAGAATATTGAAACCTCAGTGAATATGGCAAGAGAAGCAGAGCAAAATGGTATAACGCATATTTGTTGTACGCCTCATTATTTAGAACCGCAATATACTTCTAATTGGAAAGAAAACGAAAAAAAATTAGAAGAATTAAAAAAAAGGCTAAAAGAAGAAGGCATAGACATAGAATTAAGACTAGGAAATGAAATTTTTGTTACTGAAAACACTTTAGAAGATTTAAAAAATGAAAAATCTATTAAACTTAATGAAAGTAAATATGTATTAGTTGAGTTCCCAATGGTTAATGAACTAAAGTGTTCAACTAAAATTATTGATAGTTTAATAGAAAAAGGACTTAAAGTGATAATAGCACATCCAGAAAGATATAAATATGTTCAAAATAATCCAGATTACATAATACCATATTTAGAAAAAGGTGTAATTTTTCAAAGTAATGTTGGAAGTATAATTGGAATGTATGGAGAAGATGCTAGAATTTGTATAAATACTTTGCTTAAAAGAGAAATGGTACAAGTTTTGGCTACAGATGCACATAAAACTAATTCAGTTTATTATAAATTGGATAAGATAAGTTCTAAACTTAAAGAAAAAATTAAAGAAGATTATTTTGAAGAACTTACATTAACTAATCCACAAAAAATATTAAATGACGAAGATTTAATCGTCAGAAAATATAAAAAGAAAAAAAGATTTATTTTTTTCTAAGCATTATAAGAGTTGCTTAAAACAAAAATAATAGGATGGGATTTTAAATGGAAGAAATTAATTTAAAAAGATTATTAGAAGTTGCATTATCATTAAAATGGGTAATAATAGGAATGTTAATTTTAATGGCTACAATCGGTAGTTTATATTCTTTTGAATATGTGGTACCTGTATATGAATCATCTATTAAAATACTTTTATCACAGGTGCAAAATGTGTCTGAATCAGATATGACAGAAGATTCTATAACACAATCTGATTTAGTTTTAAATAATCAGTTAGTTCCAACATATTCAGAAATTATTACTAGTAAAGATGTTTTAAAAAAGGTTATAGAAAATTTATCTTTAGATTTAACTGAAGAAGAGTTAACTAAAAAAATAACAGTAAGTTCTGTAACAGGTACTCAAGTTTTAAAAATAACAGTTAAAGATGAAGAACCTGAGAAAGCTAAAAATATAGCAGAAAATTTGGGAAATGTATTTAAAGAAGAAGTAAATAATATTTATAAAATGAATAATGTTACAACTATAGAAAAACCAGAAATAAACAATAAACCTTCAAATATAAATCACATTAAAGATATAATTATATTTGAAGTTTTAGGAATATTCTTATCATTTGGTATAGTTTTAATAATATATCTAATTGATACAACTATTAAAGATGAAAAAGATATAGAAACAGAAGTCGGTGTATCTTCACTTGGAATGATTCCTTTATATAAAGAAGATGTTGATGGAGAAAAAAAAGAATTGTTATCATTTGAAAATTCAAAATCTCCAATTACAGAATGTTTTAGAACTTTAAGAACAAATTTAGTATTTGCAAGAAATAATAAAAATTTAAAAAATATATTAATAATAAGTAGCATTAGTTCAGAGGGAAAATCTTATGTAACAGCAAATTTAGCAATGAGTTTTGCTAAGACTAATAAAAAAGTTATAATAATAGATGCTGATATGAGAAGAGGTAGACAACATACAATATTTGATGTAAAAAATTCAAAAGGTTTATCAAATTGTTTAGCTAATATTTCAGAATTTGATTCTGCAAGTATAAATCAAATTGCAAGATATGTAAAAAGCACATCATATCCAAATATACATTTAATTACATCAGGAACAAGACCAGCCAACCCATTAGAACTTATATCATCTGACAAAATGATAGAGTTAATAAGTATATTAGATAAAGTTTATGATTATGTAATAATTGATGGTACTCCAACTAATATAGTTTCAGATAGTATAGCTTTATCAAAATATGTTGATGCTACTGTTTTAGTTGCAGAATATAAGAAAACAAAGATTGAAGCAATAAATAAAGTAAAAAAAGCAGTTGAAAATGTTGGAGGAAATATTACTGGTATTATATTAAATAAATGTCCAGTAACAGAAAGGGCATATACTGAAAAATATTATTATTCAGAAGGAGTTGAAAATAGTGAAAATTCAGATAATTCAAAATCTGAGCAAGTAGAAGTAATTGAAAACAAAACATTTAATGATTTAATAAAAAATGTTGATTTTGACAAAGAAGATTTTGAAGAATTAGTACATGTTTCAACTGTTCAACCTGTACCAGTTAAAAAGGAAAATGATTTTATTGATTATAAGCTTGAAAATATTAGTATGGAAATTAGTTCATTAAAAGATTTAATGATTAAAATTGCAATGAAATCAAATGAAGATAAAAATGATTCATATAAAAAAGAGATAGAAGATTTGAAGAAAGAAATAGAGGTTTTGAAGAGTAAAATATAAAAATGAGCCAGAGAGACGTGAGTCAAAGGGAGCTAGAGGTGAGCCAGAGGGATGTAGCCAGTGGATCACCTCTGGCTCCTTTTGACTCACGTCTCCCTGGCTCACCTTTGGCAAAAAAAGATTGATAATAAAATAAAATTATAGTAAAATAAAAACGAAATAGTAAAGAAAGTGAGGTAAGAAAAGTGAAAAAGCTACCTTATGGAATAAGTAATTATGAAGAGTTAATTGAGGATGGATATTATTATATAGATAAAACACAATATATTGAAAAGCTTGAATATTTGGCAGAAAAGAGAATAATGTTTTTAAGACCTAGAAAGTTTGGAAAAACTTTATTCACCAGTACTTTAGAGTATTATTATGATATAAAAGCAGTGGATAAATTTGAAAAACTATTTGGGGATACGTATATAGGAAAGAATCCAACAAAGCTAAAAAATAAATATTATATTTTGAGATTTAACTTTTCAGGAATAGATACAAGAACAGAAGAAACAACAATAAATGAATTTAAAAAAAGTATAATAACATCAATAGAATTATTCATAGGAAAATATGGATTAGATTTTTTTGTTAATAGAGATGATGAAGCAGAAAGAATACTAGATAATTTATTAACAGCATTTTATTTGCAAAAAAATGGTGAAAAAATATATGTAATAATAGATGAATATGATCATTTTGCAAATGAATTATTAGGATTTAATATAAATAAATTTAAAGAATTGGTATCACGAAACGGAAAAGTTAGAAAGTGGTATGAAATTTTGAAAAAGGGAACAGAAAGCGTAGTAGATAGAATCTTCATAACAGGAGTAGCTCCAATAACATTAGATAGTTTAACATCTGGTTTTAATATAGGAGCAGATAAAACCAAAAATGTAAATTTCAATGAAATGCTTGGTTTTACAAAACATGAATTAGAAAAACTAATGAATAATCTAGAAATAAATAAACAACAACAAGAAAAATTAATGCCAATAATGAAAGAAAATTATGATGGATATAGATTTAGTATTGATGCCAAAGATAAATTGTATAATTCAAATATGTGTTTATATTTCTTAAATGAATATATTGATAGTGGAAAAATACCACGTAATTTAATAGATGTAAATATAGCAAGTGATTATAGTAAATTAAGTAGTATGCTTGAACTATGCAAAGGAGAAAGTAGAATAGATATATTAGAAAATGCAATAGCAGGAGAAGGGATAATAACAGATATAGTAGAAAAATTTAATCCAGAAATAGATTTTCAAGAAGAAGAGTTTGTATCAATTCTTTTTTATTTGGGATATTTAACTA
>CANRGN010000040.1 GCA_947630235.1 uncultured Clostridia bacterium | reverse complement strand
GGTGAGCTTGCTGGAACAGAAGGTCAATCTTTAAGATTAGAAGCAATAGAAATACAAATTGTTGATAAAGTAGATGGAGGAAAAATTTACGTTGAATCTAAAATCGAAAATGAGTATCTTGAATCAGTAAATTCAATAAATGTTTCTGGATGGAGCGCTTCTAATGTTAAAAATTGTAGTTTAAAAGTTACTCTAGATAATAAAGATGTAGCTGGTGTAAACAGAAAAAGTAGAAATGATATTTTTAATGGATTAGAAAAGAAGTTCGGAACTAGTAACGAAAATCCCAAACCAGGTTTTGATTTTAAAATCGATTTAACAAAATTAAGCATAGGAGAACATAAATTAAAAATTGAATTAATAACTCCTAATAAAAAAACATTAGCAAATTATACAAAAACATTTACTAGAAAAAGACCACCTTCAATTTCATATAGTACACATGTACAAAATTTAGGCTGGCAAAATTATACTAAAGACGGACAAACTTCTGGAACTGAAGGAAGAGCTTTTAGATTAGAAGCTATAAAGATAAATGCTGAAAATTTACCAAAAGGAGTTTCAATTAAATATCAAACACATGTGCAAAATATGGGTTGGCAAGAATGGAAATCTAATAATCAAATATCAGGAACA
This sequence comes from uncultured Clostridia bacterium, assembly GCA_947630235.1. Classification (GTDB taxonomy): domain Bacteria; phylum Bacillota; class Clostridia; order TANB77; family CAG-508; genus Scatovivens. Next base: position 22,442 of record CANRGN010000040.1, on the reverse strand, counting down.
GAAGGTTTAGGTTTAAGATTAGAAGCAATAAAAATTAAATTAGAAGGAACTTCAGAATATTCTATTCAATATAGAGTTCATGTTCAAAATATAGGATGGCAACCATGGTGCTATGATGGGGAATCAGCAGGAACAGAAGGTTTAAGTTATAGATTAGAAGCTATTCAAATAAGATTAGTGCCAAAAATTAATTCAACTAGTGCATTACTTTATATAGATAATCCTAATGGTAATATAAGCAATGGTGTACAAGATATTAATGGTTGGGTAATGTCTAGTGTAGGTGGAGTTTCTTTAAAAATATTCATAGATAATTCTGAATTAGATTCTAGAAATATAGTTAGATATAAAAGACAAGATGTATTAAATGAGATTAAAGGCTATGGTGATGAGAATGTTTATAATTCAAATAATGGATATAAAATGTCTGTAGATTTTTCAAAATATAGTTTAGGATTACACACAGTAAAAGTACAAGCAATTGCAAATAATAATGTTCTTACAGAATGGTCACAAGTATTTAATATACAAAGAACTATGGTTGTAGAAAAAGGTGTATATGGTTCTAGCGGTTTGAAGGTTAAAGGAGATTCAAGAGGAAGCGATTTACCATATTATAGATTCGGAAATGGATCAAATGTATGTTTTGTTACATTTGCAGTTCATGGTTGGGAGGATAATTTTACAGCTGATGGAAATTCATTAGTTGCTATTGCAGATGAATTTTTTAATAGACTTGTAAATTCTAATGATTGGAACTTACATGATAAATGGACAATTTATTTATTCCCTGGTGTTAATCAAGATGGACTAAAATATGGATATACACATAATGGACCAGGTAGAACTACTTTAACCAGTATGGTTGGAAAAGGTATAGATTTAAATAGATGTTGGCAAGTTGGAAATTCTTATTCAATATTTAGTAGTGATAGAAACTTCAATGGTTCTTCAGGGTTCCAAGCTTATGAATCTGTATATTTAAGAGATTTCTTATTAAATCATAAATCTGCAACTGGTCAAACAGTATTAGTAGATTGCCATGGTTGGTTACAACAACTTATAGGAGATCCTGGAATATGTTCATATTATGATAGATGGTTCCCAGGATGTAATAAAACTACAGTTGGTAAATATGGAGATGGATATTTAGTAAATTGGGCAAGATTAGCATTAGGAAATTCAAATAGAGCTTGTAGAACAGCTTTAATAGAATTACCAAGAAATATTTATAGTCATTCTCAATTATTAAGTACAAATACAAATGGTAAATTTATACAAGCAACTATAGATATGCTAAATGGAATTAATTAATCTTTAAGGAGCAAAAATGGATTCTAACAAAAAGAAACTTAACAAAAAGAAAGTTATATTACTTATATTGATACTTATTGTTATAATTTTGGTATTAGTAAAATTATTTTCAAGTAATAAACAAGATACTTTTGTTAACGAATATGAGAAGGTAGACAAAAATCAAGTATCATATAAAGATGATGTAACTGTTGAAGAATTAAAAAAAGATATTAGTGCAACTGGTGATACAAAAATATATGAAATAAAAGAAGAATTTGATGGTAGAAAAATTTTATCAGTAAAGGATACAATAAAATTAAAAGTATCCTTTGCTGGAATTATTAAAAATAGTATGCCAAATTTAGATGAAGCTGATGAAATTTTTGAAAAAAATTTTCCTAAGTCAGATGGTATTTGGGTAGACGAAAATAGTAGAGAAAAAATTTTAAATTTATTTAATAATTCAGAAGTTACAAATTCTAAATATTACATTAATGATAAAGGTTATTTAAAAATTAAAGATAAAAATAAACAAACAGATATAGATAAAAAGATTGAAAAAATTATAAAAGATAATAAAGAAATTGTTTTTTGTTTATCTAGTGTTTGCTATATAGTAGATGATCTAACTGGTGAAATTATGGATTATGATTTTGAACAAATGGATCAAATGCAGAGTTATAAGTTTTTTGAAGATGATAACAAAATGGTAGTATTTATTACTGAAAATAAACAAAATCAATTAAAAAATGATGAAATTTTAAAAGATTTATTTAGTTTAGTAGAATAGTGTATAATTGAAATAAAAATAAAAGGAAAGAAAGATGGACGAATATATAGATATTTTATTAGCTACTTACAATGGAGAAAAATTTGTAGGAGAGCAAATAGATAGTATATTAAACCAAACATATAAAAAATTTAATTTAATTATATCAGATGATAAATCAGATGATGATACAAAAAAAATTTTAGAAGAATATGCTAAAAAGGATAATCGAATAAAATTATTTTTTCAAGAAAATAGATTAGGTGTTGTGAAAAATTTTGAATTTTTGTTAAAACAAGTAACAAGTCCTATATATATGTTATCTGATCAAGATGACTATTGGTTACCAAATAAAGTTGAAAAATCTGTAGATTGTTTAAAAAAGAATAATTCTGATTTTGTTTTTGGTGATTTAGAAGTAGTAGATAGTAATTTAAACACTATTTATCCATCTTTTGGAGATTTTATGCTACTAAATAAAAAAATAAATAAATATATAGATAGTTATAAATTTAATTATTTATATAATTGTGTAACAGGATGCACAGTTTTAGGAAAATCTGAGTATATAAATAAAATTTTGCCATTTCCTACATATTCAAAATATTGTATTCATGATTATTGGTTAGGAATTATGATGGGGATATATGGAAAAGTATCTTATATACCAGAAAAATATATAAAATATAGACAACATGGAAATAATGTAGTAGGTACAAATAAGATATCTCATGGTTTTAAAACTTTAGATCAGGTTAGAGAGCTATTTATCAATGTAAAATTGGGAGTATTTGGTACTTTTGTTGAAAATAGTAATAAATTTCCAGAAGAAATTCAAATTTTAAATTCTAAAAGTTTTGAATATTTTAAGATGGTACAAAAGAAAAAAAATTTCAATTTTAAAAATTGGAATATTTTTCATAAATTATATAAAACAGAAAACTTTATGTATTATATAGAAAATTTTATTATAATGAATATGCCGTTTTTAGGTAGAGGTTTATTTAAAATTAGACATTTTATTTTAAAATTACAAGGTAGAAGATAGCAAGGAGAAATAAATGGAGTTTTTTAAAACAGTAATAAAAAATAGAAAAATTATATTTCAATTAGGTAAAAATGACTTTAGAAATAGATTTGCGAATACAAGTTTAGGAAGTATGTGGGGCTTTTTACAACCATTTATATTTATGATTATGTATGTAATTGTTTTTCAATTTATTTTTAAGCAAACAGGTCCAGAAGGGGCTCCATATGTAGTTTGGTTTATGCCAGGAATGGCAATATGGATGTGTATAAATGATGGAATTATGGGAGCTAGTATGTCTATTAGATTATATAGCTATTTAGTAAAAAAGGTAGTTTTCCCAGTGGATATTATTCCTATAATTTCACTATTTTCTAATTCTTTTGTTGCATTGTTTTTAATAATAATTGCAACTGTTGTTTGTGTAATTTATAATTTTGTACCAAATATTTTAATGATTTTGTATATAATTTTTGCAACATATTGTTTTTTAATATCTTTAACTAGATTTACATCTGCTTTATCAACTTTAGTTCCTGATTTTTCAAATTTATTAGGAATAATAATGCAATTATTTTTTTGGTTTACACCTATAGTTTGGGATTTATCTATGATTGCAGGGCATAATAAAATTTTAGCATTTTTAAAAAGCATGCCATTTACTTATTTAATTACAGGATTTAGAAATTGCTTTATGGGTGAGAATATTATAACTGAAAAATTTGGATTATATACTGTAATATTTTGGATAATAACAATAATTATATATATATGGGGAAATTATGTATTTAAAAAGAGCAAAAAAGATTTTGCTGATGTTTTATAATTAGTATATATTTTTAAGCAAATATTTATGGAAGGAGACAGATGTTATTTCACAAAACATCTATTTATTAAAGTGGAAGAAATAAATAAAGATGAACTAAAAAATAATGATATAGCGATAAAAATAGATCATTTATATAAAAATTATAAAATGTTTCATAGAAAAAGAGATAGGCTATTAGAAACAATAATTCCAAAATATGAAAAACATTCTGTTTTTACAGCTATAAATGATATGAATTTAGAAATAAAAAAAGGTGAAGTATTAGGAATTTTAGGAAAAAATGGAGCAGGAAAATCTACTTTATTAAAAATGATAACAGGTGTTGTTGTTCCAACTTCTGGTACTATAAAGATAAATGGAAAAATAAGTTCATTATTAGAATTAGGAACTGCATTTAATCCAGATCTTACAGGTTATGAAAATATATATCAACATGGACAGGTTATGGGACTTTCTAATGAAGAAATAAAAGAAAAAGAAAAGGCAATTATAGAATTTGCAGATATAGGTGATCATCTATCTCAACCTGTAAAAACTTATTCTTCTGGTATGTTTGCAAGACTAGCTTTTGCCTGTGCTATAAATGTTAATCCAGATATTTTGATTGTTGATGAAGTATTATCTGTTGGTGATATGGCATTCCAATTAAAATGCTTTAAGAAATTTGAAGAATTTAAAAAAGCAGGAAAAACTATACTTTTTGTTACACATAGCGTATCTGATGTATTAAAACAATGTAATAGAGCAATTATAATAAGTAAAGGTGAAAAAATTTTTGATGGAAATGTTAAAGAAGGTGTTGAACGCTATAAAAAAATTATAGTAGGAATTGATCCTGATAATAAAGATAAAATAGAAGATCTAGATTCTGATGATTTAAAGGATTTAGAAATAAAAAATGAGACTTTAGATAAAGAAAATTGGAAGGAACATTTTATTCAAAATAAAGAAATATCAGATTATGGAAATGGAAATGCAGAAGTTATAGATTACGGAATATTTGATAAAAATGGAAATTATATAAATGGTTTTGATAATAGTGATCGAATAATTTTAAAGTCAAAAATAAAATTTAATACAGAAGTAGACGAACCAATATTTACAATGACTTTAAAGGATTTTCATGGTAACGATATAGCAGGTACAAATACTAATATAGAAAAAAAGATAACTGGAATTTATAAAAAAGGAGATATTGTTGTTTGTGAATTTAAAGTAAAATTTCCGGTAGCTCCTGGAAAATATACATTATCTTTTAGTTGTACTCGATATAATGATAAGAATGATTTAGAAGTTTTAAATAGAAAGTATGATGCTTTATTAGTAGAAATTACTTCTAAAAAGGATATGGTAGGAATGATAAAATTAGATACTGATATAGATTTTTATAAAATTTAAAAATATATCAAATACTTTTTTAAATAAGTAAGAGGAATAATAAAATGATACAGTTTATAAAGGATAATTTTTTTAGTTTTATTAAATTTGGAATAGTTGGAGTAATAAATACTTTTACTTCTTGGATAGTATATTATTTTTTGCTATTTTTGGGAGTTCATTATTTAATAGGGAATACAATAGGATATTTAGCAAGTTCTTTAATTGGTTTTATATTAAATAAAACTATGGTATTTAAAAAGAAGGATAAAGTTCCATCATCGCTTTTTAAATATTATGTTTTATATATAAGCTCATATTGTATTAGTATGTTAGGTTTATATCTATTAGTAGATACTTGTGGAATTTCTGATAAAATAGCACCTATCTTAATGCTATTTATAACAGTTCCATATAATTATTTAGGTAGTAAATTTTGGGTATTTTCTCAACCAAAAATACATGATTTTGGAGTTGAGGATAAAGATTTACATACATTTGTAATATGTGCATATAAAGAAAGTAGGTATTTAGAAGAATGTGTTAAATCAGTAAAAAATCAGAGTTTAAAAACTAATATTATAATGACAACCTCAACACCTAACCAATATATTGAGAATATAGCTAATAAATATAATATTAAGTTATATATTCGAGAAGGAAAAAGTGATATATGTGATGACTGGAATTTTGGATATAATATATGCAAAACTAATTTAGTTACAGTAGCTCATCAAGATGATGTATATGAACCTGATTATGCAGAAAAGATAGTAGATGAATACAAAAAATATCCAGATGCAATTATGCTATATACAGGATATCATACATTAAAAAATGATGAAAAATGTTTTGATAGAAATAATAAAATAAAAAGATTGCTTTTAATTCCTATGCAATCAAGATTTTTATCTAAATTTAAATTTTGGAAGAAATTATCTTTAGCATTTGGAAATACAATTACATGTCCATCTGTTACATATAATAAAAGTATAATATCTGATACTGTATTTACTTCAAATCTAAAATTTGCTTTAGATTGGGATACTTTTTATAAATTTGCAAAGCAAAAGGGGAGATTTATTTATATCCCAAAAACATTAATATCATATAGAGTCCATAGTGAAGCAACAACAAACGATTTTATTGTAAATAATAAAAGACAAGCTGATGATATAGAAATGTTTAATAAAATTTGGCCTAAATTCATAACTAAATTTATTATGATTTTTTATGTAAAAGCTTATGATACTTATAAGGAGAATAAATAATGTTACGAAATAATTTAATGAGATTTTTGGAAATTGTATATAATTTACAAAAAAAATTCTTTTCTTTAATTACAGAAAAATTATCAAAAATTAAAATAAATAAAACAAGTTTTTTTATATTTTTATCAATTTTTATAACTCAGTACTTTTTTTGTAGTGTTGTTTGTATGTATTTTGATGATTTTGGAAATGCATCTCTTAGTTATGCTTATGAAACACCGAATGTAAATGGAACAGATTATACAATTGCTCAAATTTTCGAATGGGCTAAAGTGATTTATAATAATTGGGGAGGAAGATTATTATATGCAATTCTATTTGTAATACCACTATTAAAAAATGGAATTACAGCATATATGTTTTGTCAATCAATTGTTGTAACTTTTCTTATATATTATATGTATAAAATAATAACTTTATTTTCTAAAAATCAAAAAGGAAATTGTTTTATTCCTATTACTCTTACTGCTTTATATTTATTAATAGGTATGGAATATATAAGACATGGAATTTTTTGGGCTTCTGCATCTGTATTATATGTGTGGCCAATGTTACCTTTTATGGCTTTTATATATTATTATATAAGGGCTGTAAATAATATTGAAGAAGGCAAAAAAAATAAATTACCTTTTATTTTATTAATATTAGTTTTAGCTTTTTTTGCATCATTTGCTCAGGAACAAATTACTCCTGGAATCATAGCATTTTTGATTATTTTTATATTATTTAATCATATTAAAAATATAAAAAAATATTTGTATTTAGATATACCGGTATTTTTAGTAGTTATAATTAGTTTTTTAATATTGTTTATTGCACCAGGAAATTGGAATAGAATGGATACAAATGTAGAATTTGCAGGATTAAGTTTCTTTGGTAAAATTTTAACTAATTATCCAAAAATAATTAGTGCAATTTTTATTGCAAGTATGAAAAAATATATGTATATTTTAACAGGTATAATGTTTTATTTAATTTTTGATATAGTTTTTCAAAACTATGTAAAAAAAGGTAAAAAGATTTCTTTATTATTATTATTAATTCCTATAATATTAATTGCTAGTTATGTAATTGTAATAAAATTTAAATATAATGAACAAATTAAGCTAATTAGTTTATCTATATTTGGTACTTTGTGGCTAATATCAATGCTAATAGTATCAATAATATATTTTATAAGTAAAAATATTTTATCAGCTATATCATTTGAATTTTCAGCTGTTTGTACAATTTTTTGTTTAGTAATTTCTCCAGTTGTAGGAGAAAGAACTAGTTTGCCATTTATATTTTGTTTATTTTTGGTTATAGGTTTATTGTTAAATTCATTATTAGAAAACAAAAATTATCTAAAACCATATTTATACATATTAGTAGCTATATTATTAGTTTTTGGAGTAAAAAATAGTATTACAAATTATAATGGATATAAAGAAAATTATGCAATACACCAATTAAACTTTAATTTGCTAAAAAATTATTCTGCTCAAAATGGAAATCAAATTACTTTATATAAAATTCCAGAATCTGAATATAGTGCATATATGCCATATGAATTTCCAGGAATTGATTATTGGATGAAACAATATTTTAATATACCTAATGATGTTACTTTTAATTGGGTAGATATTTTTGAACCATTAAGATAAGGAGAGTAAAATGAAAGAAATATTATATGTAGTAATACCATGTTATAATGAGGAACCAGTATTAGAGGAAACAACTAAAAGATTAAAAGAAAAACTTGAAAAACTTATTGAAAAAGAAAAAATAAGTGAAAAAAGTAAGGTTATGTATGTAAATGATGGCTCAAAAGATAATACTTGGAATATTATAAAAAACATCAATGAAAGAGAAAAATTATTTACTGGTATATCTTTATCTAGAAATAGAGGTCATCAAAATGCATTAGTTGCTGGTTTATTAGAAGCAAAAAAATATGCAGATATTGTAATAAGCATGGATGCAGATTTGCAAGATGATATAAACGCAATAGATGAAATGATAGAAAAATATAATAATGGTTGTGAAATTGTTTATGGAGTAAGATCTGCTAGAAAAAAAGATTCATTATTTAAAAAATTTACTGCTGAAGGTTTTTATAAATTTATGGAAATGATGGGAGTTGAAATAGTTTATAATCATGCTGATTATAGATTAACATCAAAAAAAGTTCTTGATTGTTTTCAAAATTACAGAGAAGTAAATCTTTTCTTAAGAGGAATTTTTCCTTTAATAGGGTTTAAAACAGATATTGTTTATTATGAAAGAGATAAAAGATTTGCTGGAGAATCAAAGTATCCATTAAAGAAAATGTTAAATTTTGCATTTGATGGTATTACTTCATTTAGTGTAAAACCTATTAGCTTTATTTTAGGAATAGGAATGTTTTTTAGTGTAATTAGCTTTTTATTTTTACTATATATAGTATTAAAAAAGATATTTATAAATGATGCTGTAAGTGGTTGGACATCTACAGTAGCTTTAATTTGTTTCTTTGGAAGTTTTCAAATATTATGTATAGGTTTAATTGGTGAATATATATCTAAAATTTATTTAGAAGTAAAAGATAGACCTAGATATTTTATTTCAGAAAATTTAGAAGAAAATCAAAATTCAAAGATAGATGAAAAAAAATAAAATACTAATTTTTTTTGCAGTATGACATAACTTAGCATTAATGATTTTTTTGGAGGAATACATGGAAGAATTAAGATTATTAAAATTAAACATAATAAATTGGTACGAATTCAAAGCAAAAGATTCAATTTTATGTTATGGAAAATTTGATAAAATTATAATAGATTATTTAAGTCAAATTTTTAATAAAGTAATATTTGTTGAAAATAATTTAGAGAAATTAACAAATATAAAAGATAAATTTGATTATATTTTTCTTTTTGATGTTTTAGATCAAAAAAGTTCTGATGAACAATTAACAAAAGAAATAAATTTAATAGAAAAATTATTAAATGATAATGGTTCACTATTACTTATAACTAGAAATAATATGGGGGTAAAAAATATTATAAATAGAGAGTCTAATGGTTTTTCTAAAGAAAGAATGTCATCTATTATAAATAATTCTAATATTAAAAATTCTAAATTTTATTATGGTTTTCCAGATATAAATGATTTAAATTTAATAATTACAGATAATTATGTTACATCTTTAGATGATATTAGAAGAAATATAAATTTTTCTGATGAATTATCTGATAAAGGTATTAAAGAAGATTCTTTTCTTTATGATATATTAAAAAATGATATAAAAAATTTTAAAAATTTTTCAAATGTATTTTTTATTGAAATTAATGCAAATAATAATTTTTCAGATATTAACGCTGTTTATTATAATAATATTAGAAAAGAAGAACATAGATTAATAACAAAAGTTTACAATGATTATGCAATAAAAAGTATTTGGTCATTAGATAGTGTAAATCATATAAATCAAATTAAAAATAATATAGAAATTTTAAAACAAAGTGGAATAAATTCTCTAGACACATATCAAGATGGTTATATAAAAAGTACAATTTTAAAAGATGCTATAAAATTAGATGATAGTATTGGTTATTATATAAAAAATAATGATGAAAAATATTTAGATATTATTAATTCTTTTAAAAATAGAGTTTTATTAAAATTACAATATGGAGATAGACAAAATAACATATTTAAGAAATATAATATAGAAATAGATGAAGATATATGCAATAAATTAAATTTTGTAAAATATGGATTATGGGATTTAACTTTTCAAAATGTTTTTATAAAAGAATCTGAATTTTGGGTATATGATCAAGAATGGTTTGAAGAAAATATACCTATTGAATTTATATTATTTAGATCAATTAATTTATTAGATTCATTTAGTGAAAGTGAAAAAAAATGTATATTTGAAAAAATAGGAATAATTGATTATATTGATTTATTTAAAAAATTGGAAAGTGAATTACAAAAAAAATTAACAAATTATTCAATAATAAATTTATATTTTAATACTTTATATGTTAAACCAGATACAAAAAATGATGATTTTAAATATATTAAAGAAATTTTTGAAAAAAAATATAATAATTTATTTAAAGAATATGAATTTCAAGCAAAATTAGTTAAAAGTAAAGAACTTTTATATGATCAAAATAAACAAATGTATAAAAATTATGATGATATAAAGCAAAAATTAGAAGAAGAGGTTAGAAAAAATAGTGAATTAGAAAAAATAATTGGACAACCATGTGTTCAAAAAGCATTGAAAATTCAGAATAATTCTAAAATTATTTTACCAGCTTATAGAATTGGAAAAAAAGGTTTACGTTCTATAAAAAAAGTAGGTTCAAAAATAATTAGAATTCCTGCTAAGTTTATTTACAATTTAATTTCAAAATCTATAAGAAGAAAAATCAAATATAAAATTCAATTCTCTAGAAGATTATCTAAAATAGTAGGAATACCAATGTTTGAAGAATATAATCATAATTTAATGTTAATGTCTCCTGAAGATTATTCTATAAGACCAGTTTATTCTCAAATTTCTTTTAATAAAACAATAGGAATTCATTTACATTTATATTATGATGATTTAGCACAGGAATTTTATAATTATTTAAGTAATATTCCATATAGTTTTGATTTATATATTTCTGTTAGAAAAGAAGCCAAAACTAATAAAATAAAAAAATTATTTTCAAAAATTTTAAATTTAAATAATTTAGAAATATTAAACTCTGAAAATTGTGGACGAGATTTTGGTCCTATGTTTGTATTATTTGCAGATAAATTAAAAAAATATGATTATATTATGCATATACATTCTAAAAAGAGTTTAAGAATGGGCAGTGAACAAAGTGATTGGAGAAATTATTTATTAAAAAATCTTTTAGGCTCACCAGAAAGAGTTATGAAATGTTTTTATCTTATGGAAAATTATAATATAGGACTTGTATATCCAGATACTCATAGCTCTGCACCATATTGGGGTCATTTTTGGCTTAACGAAGCTGGTCATGCTAGAAGTATATGTGAAAGAATAAATATGCCTTTTAATGATGACTTTTTAGAATTTTCTGCTGGTAGTATGTTTTGGGCAAAAAAAGATGCAATTGAACCTTTATTAAATTTAAATTTAACTTGGGAAGATTTTGGAAAAGAGCAAAAACAAACAGGTGGAACTTTAGAATATGTTTTTGAAAAAATACCTGGTTTAGTTACAAAAAATAGAGGATATGATATTGCAATATATAATGAGGAAAAGAATGTTTTCTTATTAAATAAAGGAGAAAAACAATTATCTTTATATTATTTGAAAAATAAAGAAAATGTTTTAAAAGATTTAGAAAAATATGATATTATAACATTTGATATATTTGATACTTTAATTACTAGAAAAATATATAATCCAGATGATTTATTTTTAATAATGGAAAAACGAATTAGAAAATCTGGTATAAATATAGAAAATTTCAAAAAGCTTAGAAAAGATGCTGAGTTAAATGTTAGAGTAAAAAAGAATTTTGAAAATGATTGTTCTATTGATGAAATATATAATGAGTTTATTAATTTAACAGGTATTTCTAAGGAGCAAACAGATTTAGTTAAAAATATAGAGTTTAATACAGAATTAGAATTTTGTATTCCTAGAAGAGAAGTATTAGATTTATACAATAGTTTATTAAAAAAATCTAAAAAGATAGTTTTGATAAGTGATATGTATTTAACAAAAGATATGTTAAATTCTATTTTAAATAATTGTGGATATTATAATTATTTTGAGCTTTTAGTATCATCAGAAGTAGGTTACAGAAAAGATAATGGCACAATGTGGAAATATTTTAAAGATAAATATGGAGTTTGCAATACAATTCATGTTGGTGATAATGAAGAATCAGATATTCATAAGCCTTTAGAACTAGGTCAAAATGTTTATCATTTAATGCAAGGAAAGAAAATGTATTATGCTTCAAATTATTATTTAAACAAAGAATTAAATTTAAATGAATCTGTAATTATGGGAAGTGTAATAAATAAAGGATTATTTAATTCTCCTTTTGCAATGTATAAAAATAGTAAAAATTCTATTGTAAAAGATGAATTTACTTATGGCTATTCTATATTAGGTCCAATAATATTTGAATATTTAAGATGGATTATAAATTCTGTAAAAAATAAACCTAATGAAGTTCTTTTATTTGCATCTAGAGAAGGTTGGTATTTAAGAAGAATATATGAACACATAATATCAAAATTAGAAGATGAAAATTTAGCAAATATTGAAAATCATTATTTCTATATTTCAAGAAGAGCAATATCTGTAGCTCAAATTGAGAAGATTGAAGATATATTTGAAATAATGAAAAAAAGCTTCAAAGGAACTTTAAGAGAAGTAATGTATTATAGACTTGGCTTTAAGATAGATGATCTTGAAGATAAAATAATAGAATTACCTAGAGATTATGAATTAGTAAAAAATGTTATTATTCAAAATTATCCAAAAATTATGGAACAAGTAAAATATGAAAAAGAAAATTATTTACTTTATATAAAAAATACATTAGGTGATTATAAAGATAAAAATATTAATTTCTTAGATTTAGGCTATTCTGGTACAGCACAATATTACTTATCATTACTTATGAATAAGAAAATAAAGGGAAAATATTTTGTAATATCAGAAAATATTAAACCTTTAGGAATTGGTTGTGAAGTAGAATCTTGTTATAATGAAAATATATACGATATTTCAGAAATTATATCGAACCCAATTTATAGTGAATCTATTTTAATAGAAGCTTTCCTTACAGCACCACAAGGTCAATTACAATATTTTAAAAATGAAGATAATAAAATAGAACCTGTTTTTAATTTTGATAATAATTTAGATAAAGCTGAATTATCAGATTTAATTTATAATGCTATTATTGAATATGTAGATGATATGTTTAAAGCTTTTGGAAAAGAAGATATTTTAAACATATGTGTTGATAAAAAAATATTTTTAAATTTATATAAATGTTTTGGAGTAGATAGTAGAAATATAAATGAACATATGAAAAAATTATTTAATATAGATGATTATTATTGCTCAAACGGAGTTATAAACGGATTAGATCTTAAAAATAATACGTAAAAATATAAATAATATTGAGGGAGAAATATGATAAATATAAAAAATATTTACAATAGAATTAGCACATATTATAAAAATAATGGATTATTAAAAACATTAAAAAAATGTTTAAGAAAAATTGTGTGCAAAATTTTAGGAAAAAGTTCAAGAGATTTGAAAGAAGAATATCATGCTTGGATAAAAAATAATGAGCCAAATAATGAGGAATTAGAACTTCAAAGAAATTATAAATTTAATATTTCTCCTAAAATTAGTATAATAGTTCCAATGTTTAATACTAAAGAAGAATTTTTTAAAGATTTAGTAGAGTGTTTAAAAAATCAAACTTATAGTAATTGGGAGCTTTGTTTAGCAGATGGTAGTCCAGAAGAAAATATAAGTTTGAGAAAATATTATGAAAATGATGAAAGAATTAAGTATAAATTTTTAGGTAAAAATGATGGAATTTCTGGAAATACAAATGAAGCTCTAAAATTAGTTACAGGAGATTATGTTGCATTGTTGGATCATGATGATGTTATACCTATATTTGCTTTATATGAAATTGTTAAATCTATAAATGAAAATCCTGAAGTAGAATTTATTTATACTGATGAAGATAAAATAGAAGAGGTTATTGGAAATAGATGTGATCCACATTTTAAACCAGATTTTGCGCCAGACACTTTGGCTACTCATAATTATATAACTCATTTAGTCGTTATGAAAAAAGAGTTAATAGAAAAATTAGATGGATTTAGAGCAGAATATAATGGAGCACAAGATTTTGATTTAGTTTTAAGAGCTTCAGAAGAAACAGATAAAATAGTTCATATTCCAAAGATTTTATATCACTGGAGAGTTCATAATGGATCAACAGCTAAAGCTTCAGAAGCCAAACCTTATGCTTACGAAGCAGGTAAAAAAGCAGCATATGATCATCAAGTTAGATTGGGAAGAAAAGCAACTGTAGAGGATGGAGGTTATGTAAAAGGAATTTATAATGTACAATTTGAAGTAGAAGGAAATCCAAAGGTATCAATTTTAATTCCTAATAAAGATGGTAGTAATTTCTTAAAAAATTGTATAGAATCAGTTTTAGAATTAACTACTTATAAAAATTATGAAATTATTATTATAGAAAATAATAGCGAGTTAGAAGAAACTTTTAATTTTTATAAAGAAATAGAAAAAAATGAAAAAGTAAAAATATTATATTATCCAGAAAAAGGATTTAATTATTCTAAAATTATAAATTATGGTGTAAAAAATTGTGATGGTGATTTTGTATTACAACTTAATAATGATACAAAACTAATTACGCCAGATTGGTTAGAAAAATTTATAGGATATGCTCAAAGAAAAGAAATAGGAGCTGTTGGTGCAAGGCTTTTTTTTGAAGATAAATCTATTCAACATGCTGGAATTGCATATGGTATAGGAGGTTTAGCTGCAAACTTATTTCCTGCTCTTCCTAAAAAAAGTAGAGGATATTATGGTAAAGATATTTTAATTCAAGATATTAGTGCAGTAACAGGTGCATGTTTATTTTGTAGACGAGAGCTTTATGAAGAAGTAGGATATATGGAGGAAGAATTATTTCCAGTAGCTTTTAATGATGTTGATTTTTGTTTAAAAATAAGGCAAAAAGGTTATCTAAATATTTATAATCCATATATAGAACTTATGCATTATGAATCAAAAACTCGAGGATATGAAGTAACAGAAGAGAAAAGCGAAAGATTTAAAAAGGAATGTAATAATTTTAGAAATAAATGGAAAGAACTATTAAAAAGACCAGATCCATATTATAATATTAATTTATCCAGAGATACCGCTATGTATGATGTAGAAACTCGAAAAAAAATTAATTATATTAAATAAAATGGAGATTTTTATGAATTTTATCTAATACAGGTACTATGGAATACATTTTTTATTGAAAAAGAGCTTAATTTAAAAGAATGGAATTCAAGTTCTAAAAAATATTTAATTTATATTAAGAAAAATGATAGTATAAATTCAAAAATTGATATAGATGATTATAATATTATATTTAAAAATGAAAAAGTAATAATATTAGAGAAAAGAAATTGAAGATATAGAAGGGATTTCTATAAATGGAGAAATTAAAAAAAATCATTAAAAAAAATATTTTTATAATAGAATTTTTATTATGTTTGTTAGAAGCAATAACTTTTCTTAGAATATTAGGTGGAAAGAGTGGTTGGAGAGCTAGTATTAACATATATAATATTAGTATTTTAGTATTTATAGTTTTAATTATATTGAGTATAATTATTATATCATTAAAAAATAGTGACAAAAAAATTGAAAAAATTTTTCTTACATTTGCAATTCCTATAGGAATTTTATATATGATTTTTTTAATTCCAACATTTGTTCCAGACGAAAATGCACATGCACTTAGAGCTTATGAAATTGCAAATGGGGAATTTATTATAAAATATGATGAAAGTGGAGATGCCAAAACTTATTTTCCATTAGATTTAATTGAAAGTGGTACTGATGGAGGGATAGATAATTATATTGCTTTGAATGATAAGATAAATGAAGAAGTGGATTATAATAATAAAATCGAATCATTTAATCCATCTCAATCTTATTTTCCTATATTATATATTTTTTCAGGTTTTGGTTTTTTTATAGGAAAAATCTTTAATTTAAATTTTATAATTACTATGTATATTGGTAGAATGTTTAATTTAATATTTGGTTTAATAATAGGATATTATTCTATAAAGTTAATTCCTTTTGGAAAATTATTATTATGTACATATATGTTTTTGCCAATGTTTTTTCAACAAGAAGCTTCATTATCAGCAGATTCGTTTATAAATTCTATAGCAATATTTTATATAGTATATAATTTGTTTTTAATGTTTGAAAAAAAAGAATTTAGAAAAAAAGATAAGTTAATATTTGTATTTTTAAGTTTTTTATTAGCAATATGTAAAACTGTATATATACCACTTATATTTATATCAATATTATTATTTAAAAATAAAAATTTTGAAAAAAAAGATTTGATAAAATTATTAACTTTTACTTTTATAATATCAATTATATTTGGTGCAATTTGGTATAAATTTAGTAGTGGCTATACAGATGAAAGAGATTATATTAAAATAATGAATGTAAATGGTGGAGAACAAGTTAAATGGATAATAAAAAATCCTATAAATTTTGTAAAAACTTTAATTCATACTAGTATTGAAAATTTAGATGGATATATAAATCAATTTATAGGAACTCCTTTAGGTTGGTTAAATATTAATGTAAATGGTGTTATTATTAAAGTATTATTAGTGATTTTAATTTTTACTCCTTTTTTAGAAGAAACAAATTTTATTCTTACTAAATATGATAGGATATGGTTTATTTTATTATTTTTAGGAATGGGATTTCTATCAGCTTTAGCCTTATTTATTGGATGGACAAATGTTGGTGGAGATAAAATTTTAGGAATTCAAGGAAGATATTTTATTCCTATAGCAATATTGCCTTTATTATGTTTATGTATAAAAGATAAAAATATAAAATTTAAAAATATAGAATATACTTTACCAATTTTTCTGAGCTTATTAAATATTGGAGCTGTGTATTCAATTATAGATTTTTTTTAGTTTTTCGAAAGGATTGTTTTATGAAAATTATATTAATAATTCCGGCATATAATGAACAAGAAAATATATTAAATACTGTTAATAAAATAAAAAATTCAAGATTAAATATTGATTATATTGTAATAAATGACGGATCAAAAGACAATACTGAAAAAATACTACAAGAAAATCATTTAAATCATATTAATTTAATAAACAATTTAGGAATTGGCGGAGCTGTACAAACTGGTTATAAATATGCTTATGAAAATAATTATGATATAGCTATACAATTTGATGGAGATGGACAACATGATGTAAATTATGTAGAAAAAATTTGTAAGCCTATTATTGATGAAGAAGTAGATATGGTAATTGGTTCTCGATATTTAGATAAAAGTGAAAGTGAATTTCAATCTACTTTTATGAGAAGATTTGGATCAAGTATTATATCTATTTTTATAAGACTATGTTGTAAAAAGAAAATTACTGATCCTACATCAGGATTTAGAGCTGTAAATAAAAAAGTAATAAAAGAATTTGCTAAAAATTATCCAACCGAATATCCAGAGCCTGAATCTACAGTATCGTTATTAGTTAATAATTATAATATAAAAGAAATACCAGTAAGTATGAATGCAAGATGTGGAGGTAAATCTTCAATAGAACTTTTTAAAACAGTTGATTATATGGTTAAAGTAATATTTGCTATAATTGTTGATAGTATTAGTTTTAAAATAAGGAGGAAACAATAATGCCAATACAATTAAAAATAGCTTTACTTATTTCTTTAATAGTATATATTTTTATAGTTTCTATTTCAGTAAGACATAAAACAATAAGAATAAATTACTTAATTTTTTGGTGTATAATTGGTATAGGGATGATTACTGCTCTAATTATTCCAGATTTTGTAAAGAAAATATCAAATTTATTAGGATTTAAGGCTCCAGTAAATATGCTTTTAGTTTCTTCAATATTTATGATTTTATTTTTAATTCACGATTTTACAAGAATTATTACAAAAGAGCAAAACAAAAATATTTTGTTAATTCAAGAATTATCAATGTTAAAGAAAAGAATAGAAATTTTAGAAAAAGAAGAAAAATAATTAAGTTAGGAAATTTTGTTAATATGAAAGAATTTAATGATCATACATTTGTTATATGTGCATATAAAGAATCTAAATATTTAGAAGATTGTATAAAATCTGTATTAAACCAAAATATAAAAAGTAATGTAATTATTTCTACATCTACATTAAATTCTTATATAGAAAATTTAGCAAATAAATATAATTTATCATTATATATTAACACTGGAAAAAGAGGAATTGGACAAGATTGGAATTTTGGTGTATCTCAAACCAAAACAAAATATGTTACTGTTGCACATCAAGATGATATATATAAAGATAATTATTTAGAAGAAATTGTTAAGAGTTTAGAAAAAGGTAAGGATTTTGTAATAGCTTTTTCTGATTATAGAGAGATAAAAAATGGTGAAGAAATAAAACTAACTACAAATTTAAAAATAAAAAAGATATTACTATTTCCTTTAAGATTTTTTAGAAAATCAAAATTTATTAGAAGCAGAGTTTTATCTTTAGGTTCTAGTATTTGTTGTCCTAGCGTTACTGTAAATACAGAAGTTGCTGGAAAAACTCCTTATAAAACAAGTTTAAAATGTGATTTGGATTGGGATACTTGGAATGAAATGACAAAATATAAAGAAGGATTTTTATACATACCCAAAGAATTAATGTGTCATAGAATACATGAAGAATCTGAAACTTCAAATTTAATTCAAAATAATATTAGATTAGAAGAAGATATAATAATGTTAGAAAAGTTTTGGCCAAAACCATTAGCAAAATTTATTATGAAATTTTACAAAAAAGCTATTAATACAAATAAAATGTAATATGTAAGGATATATAATGGAAAGAAATAATCAATTAAGAAAAAATTTTATATGGAATATTTTGGGTACAGGCTTTAATGCTTTTAATTCATTGTTTTTTTTAGTAGCAGTTACAAGAATAAATGGGATAAATGATGCAGGCATTTTTACTTTAGGATATTCTACAGCTTGTATAATTTATGTTATTGGTACTTATGCTGGTAGAATATATCAAGTAACAGAGCCGAATAAAAATATTACTAATAAAGAATATATAATAAATAGAATAATTACAATTACTTTAATGAATATTTTTGTTTTATTATTTTGCTTATTTAGAAATTATGATAAAAGCAAAATAATAGTTTTTTTTCTTTTAACTTTTTATAAATCTATAGAAGCTTTTAGTGAAGTAATTTATGGAGTTCTTCAGAAAAATGAAAAACTTGAAATTGTTGGAAAATCACTTTTTGCAAAATCTATAGTATCTGTTTTTATGTTTATAATTGTTGATATTTTAACCAAAAATGTTATTATATCAATTATATCTATAGTAACTGTTTGGATAATAATATTAATTTTTTATGATTTAAAGAAATCTAAACAACATATAAATTATTTAAGCAAAATAAATTGGAATAATGTATTATGTATTTTCAAAAAAGGATTTACTACTTTTGCAATTACTTTTTTAGGATTATATATAATTAATGCTCCAAAATATGCTATAGATAATTATTTAGAAAATGATGTTCAAACAATATTTGGTATAATTGTTATGCCTGCTACTGTAATGGGATTAGTAGCACAATTTTTAATTCATCCATTTTTAAATCAAATACTTTCATATTATGAAGAAAGAAATTTAAAAAAATTACAACATATGATATTTAAAATTATATTTACAATTTTTTCTTTTGGAGTAGTAGCATCAGGTTTAGCTTATTTTGTAGGTACACAGGTTTTAGGTATAATTTATGGATTGGATTTAAGTTTATATAAATTTAATTTATTAATAATTATTATAGCATCAACATTATATACTATTGGTACAATATATTCTTCTGTACTTACAAGTATAAGAGAAACTTTTTCTCAATTTATTATTTATATAATAATATCAATTTTTGCTTTAATAGTTTCTAATGTTGTAACTAAACAATTTAATTTAAATGGTGCTGTAATTTCATATCTATTAATTATGTCATTACAATTTTGCATTTACTCTATATACACAAATATAAAATTAAAATTAGTATTTAAAGAAAATAATCTGTAGGCAAGTTAATTTATTGTTTAAATTTTTTATAAATAACTATAATTTTGCAAAAATTTAATATAAATGTTTTTAAATTGTAATATAAAAAGATTGATTTTATATCCAGATTATGTTAATATAAAATTGTATGATATTAAAAAGTTCGGAGGTATATATGGAAGATATTATTATAGATAATATTGATTTAATGAAAGAAATAGTTCAGCAAAAACAAAAAATTGATGAGATAACTAATAGAATTATGGAAATTACAGAAAAAGATGCTCAAGAAAATAGAAATGAATCAAATAAAAGACCAGAAGGTCTTACTAAAGATTTATTTAATCAAAATGCTGATGAAAAAACTAAACAAGCAGATCAAGAAATACAAGAAGTTTTTGACTCAGAAGTTGAAGCTTACGAAGAAAAATTAAATTTATTAAAAGAAAAATTAGAAAAAGAAGTTGAAACAGCTCGTAATAAATATAAAAGAAAATCAGAAGTAGAAAAATTATTAAATATAGAAAATCAAAATTTAGATAAATTAAATTCAGAAAAAGATGATTTTTTGGAAAATAGAAATAATACTCAAAATGATTTAAACCAAGTAATAGCTTTAATAGAATCTAAAATAGATGAAAGTAATAAATTAGAAGCTGAGAATAATAAAATTATAGAAGAACTTAAAAATGAAAATTCTGAGAATTATGATAATTTAAATTTAAATAGGGATAGAATTACGAAATTATCAACAGAAATATCTGAACATAATCTTTCTTTGGGATCATATATAAGTAAAATAAATGCAATAGATAAAAATATTGAACAAATAGATGCAGAGATAGAAAAAGTTCAAAATAATATAAATAAAATAAATGAATGTATAATAGTAGAAAATGATATTGAGGGTTATGATCAAATAAATAATGTATATTACATACTTAAAGATGATGAAAAGGGTAGATCTATTCATAAATTAGAGGCATATTGTGTAGATGTTGTTTCTAAGTATAATGATAGAGAGGATAAAAAATCAGATGATAATAACAAATCAGATGATAATAACCAATCAAATGATAATACACAAAACAATGAAGATGATAAATCTAAACGTACAGGATTTATTGATAGATTAAAGAATTTAAATGCTCAAGGAAAAAATTTATCTACTCTTTCAGAAGATGAAGTTGATGATAACAAATCAGATGATAATAACAAATCAGATGATAATAACCAATCAGATGATAATAACCAATCAAATGATAATAACCAATCAAATGATAATACACAAAACAATGAAGCTAATAAATATAAAATTATGAGACGTACAGAATTTATTAATATATTAAATAGATTAAATGTTCAAGCCATAACTTTATCTACTCTTTCAAGAGATGAAGTTAATGATATATTTAAATCTATAGAAAGTATGTATAATTATTTGGATGATAATAACAAGTTTGATGATGAAATGCCAAAGTCATATGAAATAGTTTTAAATCAATATTTAGAAAAATTATCAAATTCAATTGATGTAAAAACAGATATAATAGATGAAGAGGATTTATCAGGAAGAGATAAAAGAAGAATAAGAAATGTTAATGATTTTTTCAATAATTTATCAAATAACTTATTAATAAAATTCTTTGGAAAATTACCTGAGCCAGTTGAAAAATCAAATGAAAATAATTTAGAAGATAATGGTACAAGTACAAGATCAGAAGATAGTGGTACAAGTACAAGATCAGAAGATAATAATACAAGTACAAGATCAGAAGATAATGGTACAAGTACAAGATCAGAAGATAATGGTACAAGTACAAGATCAGAAGATAATAGTACAAGTACAAGATCAGAAGATAATGGTACAAGTACAAGATCAGAAGATAATGGTACAAGTATAAGATCAGAAGATAATGGTACAAGTACAAGATCAGAAGATAATGGTACAAGTACAAGATCAGAAGATAATAGTACAA
>CANRGN010000039.1 GCA_947630235.1 uncultured Clostridia bacterium | reverse complement strand
ATCAACAATTTTTTCTACAACACTTTCATCAAATTCTATCTTAATGCCATTTTTATCTAACCTATCTCTTAATTCTTTTAGCATAATTTTTGTAATCTCACAAAGTTCATTTTTACTTAATTTGTCAAAAACAATTATTTCATCTATTCTATTTATAAATTCTGGTTTAAAATAATTTTTTATTTCGTTTTTAACAGCTTCTTTAACTTTTAATCTGCTTTCCTCATCATTTACAGATTCAAACCCTATTTTTTTATTACCTAATAATAATTTCGCGCCTATATTAGATGTCATTATTATAATAGTATTTTTAAAGTTAACCACTCTTCCTTGGCTATCTGTTAAAATTCCATCTTCTAAAATTTGAAGCAGTAAATTTAAAACATCTACATGTGCTTTTTCTATTTCATCAAATAAAACAACTGAATAAGGTTTTTTTCTAATTTTTTCAGTTAATCCACCAGATTCTTCATATCCAACATAACCTGGTGGAGAACCTATTATTTTTGATATAGAATGTGGCTCCATATATTCAGACATATCTACTCTTATTAGTGAATCTTTATTTTCAAAAACCACTTCTGCTAAAGCTTTACTAAGTGCTGTTTTTCCTACACCTGTAGGTCCTAAAAATAAAAATGAACCAATTGGCCTTTTAGGATCTTTAATGCCTATCCTACTTCCTCTAATAGCTTTTGATAAAACTTCTACTGCATAATTTTGACCTATAATTATTTCATGAAGTCTATTTTCTAAATCTTTTAATTTTTCTATTTCACTTTCATTTATTTTTTCCACATTTATTCCAGTATTTCTTGAAACTACAGATGCTATATCATCTTTGGTAATTGTTATCAACTTTTTAGATAAGTTTTCTTTCCATTCTAATTGCATTTTTTCTAACTTTTCTTGATTTTGTATTTCTAAATCTCTAAAATTTGCAGCCTTCTCAAAATTTTGGATATTTACTGCATTTTCCTTTTCAATACTATATCTTTCTATTTGTTCTTTAATTTCACTAATCTCTTTAGGTTCTTCTAATGCTTTCATTCTAGCTCTACTAGATGCTTCATCTATTAAATC
Source organism: uncultured Clostridia bacterium (assembly GCA_947630235.1). GTDB lineage: Bacteria > Bacillota > Clostridia > TANB77 > CAG-508 > Scatovivens. The sequence continues at coordinate 22,777 of CANRGN010000039.1, read as the reverse complement.
TATTGCTTTATCTGGAAAAAATCTATCTGTTATATATCTATCACTAAGTTCAATTGCTGTATTTATAGCCTCTTCACTTATTATTACATTATGATATGCTTCATATTTATCTCTTAACCCTTTTAAAATATATTTCATATTTTCTTTAGAAGGTTCATCCACTTGTATTGGTTGAAATCTTCTTTCTAAAGCGCTATCTTTTTCTATATATTTTCTATATTCAGTCATCGTTGTTGCACCAATTAGTTGCATTTCTCCTCTAGCTAAAATTGGTTTAAGCATATTTGCAGCATCAATTGCCCCTTCTGCAGCACCAGCTCCTACAATAGTATGAATTTCATCAATAAATAAAATTATATCACCAGCTTTTTTTATTTCATTTAATATCTTTTTTAAGCGCTCCTCAAAATCTCCTCTATATTTTGCACCAGCTACAATTGCACTTATTTCTAAACATACTACTCTTTTATTTTTTAAATTTTCAGGAACATTTAAATTTATTATTCTTTGAGCTAAACCCTCCACTACTGCTGTTTTTCCAACACCAGGTTCTCCTATTAAACATGGATTATTTTTGGTTCTTCTAAGTAGAATTTCTATTATACGTTCTGTTTCTGAATCTCTTCCAATTACAGGATCTAATTTACCTTCTATTGCAAGCTTAGTTAAATCTACACCATATTGATTTAAATTTTGAGTTGATTTATAACTACCTCTATCAAAATTTTTTTGATGATTATCATAATTTTCTTCATCATACTCATTTAAAACTCTAGATATTTCACTAAAAATAATATTAGTATCTAATCCCAAATCATATAAAATTCTAATTCCTATACTATCACTTTCTCTCATTAATCCTACTAATAAATGTTCTGTTCCTATATAATCATTTCCATATTTTTTCACTTCAACAAAAGCATTTTCTATAACTTTTTTAAGTCTTGGTGTAAAGCCTAAATTAACTTTACCACAATTTTTATTTATTCCTATAATATTTTCTATTCTTTCATAAACCATTTCTGTTGTAATATTTTTCTTAGTAAATATTTTTCCTGCAACACCATTTTTTTCTCTTACTAAACCATATACTAAATGCTCTGTTCCTATATAACTATGACCTAATTTTATAGCTAATTCATTTGCATATTCTAAAACCTTTTCACTACTTTTTGTAAATTTATAAACCATGTTTTCCTCCAATCTTATATAAATTATTCACAAAAAAGTTTGGATTTAAACCTTTCAAAATAATAGAAAAATTTTTTAATTAAACTATCAATCAAAAAACGTTCGATATTAACAAAAGTATATTATTTTTTAGAAATTAAATATAAAATGTTGATTTTATGTCAACTTTGTGGTATAATTAATATAAGTTTAGAAGTTGTAACTTATGTTACCTTTAAGCTTACTCTTCTAGCTATTCTATTTTTGTTACTTATTTAAGTTCGAGTTACCATTTTTGGAATTTTATTAAAGTTCTATTTTGGTTTTGTAACTTTGATTTTAACTTTTAAGTTAACTAGTTTTCCTTTTATAGAATAGTTAAATCTAATAAAAAGGAGGATTTATTTTGGAAGAGTTAATGTAAAAGACCTAAAACATTTTGTATTTTGTTTTAGGTCTTCTTTATTTTATCCTAAACTTTCATAATATGCATTATAAAGTTTTGAATAATAACCTCCAGAATTTACTAATTCTTTATGATTACCTTGTTCTACAATTTTTCCATATTCTAAAACTAATATTTTATCTACATTTACTATTGTTGATAACCTATGAGCAATTATTATTGCAGTTTTTTGTTTTGATAATTTATCTATTGATTTTTGTATTAAGCTTTCTGTATATGTATCTATATTTGCTGTAGCTTCATCTAATATAAATATATTTGGATCTGTAGCAAAAATTCTAGAAAAAGCTAATAATTGCTTTTGTCCAACTGAAAAAGAATCTCCTCTTTCTTTTGAAATTTCATCTAAGCCATTTGGCAAGCTTTCTATAAAATCTTTTGCAGATGCCTCTTCAATAGCTTTATTTATTTTTTCATCATCAATTTCTCTATTTAATTTTATATTATCTTTTATAGATTTTGCAAATAAAAATGGGTCTTGAAGAATTGTTCCAATTCTAGTTCTTAATTCTTTTTTGTTAATATTTTTTATATTTATTCCATCTAATAAAATTTCACCTTTTTGAATATCATAAAATCTATTTATTAAATTAGTTATTGTAGTTTTTCCAGAACCTGTTTTTCCAACTAATGCTATTGTTTCTCCTGGTTCTATTGTAAAACTAATATCTTTTAATACCCAATTTTCACCTTCATAAGCAAACCAAACATTTTTAAATTCTATTTTTCCTTTAACATCTGTTAATTTTTCTCCAGCTTCAAAATCTTCAATACAATCACTTTGCTCTAATATTTCATAAATTTTATTTATTGAAGACATAGCATCTTCTAAAACATCTATATTATCTATTAAACGTTCAATAGGTGTAAATACAGATTTTATATATGTAACAAAAACATAAATAATACCAACTTCCAAATTTATATTAAATAAATGTTTTGTACAAACAACAAATACTATAGAAATTGCAATATTTTCAAAAAAGCTCATTGCAATTGGTATTAAACCATATATTAAACTAGCTGGAAACTTTGCTTTTTTAAATTTATTTGTATAATCTCTACATTCTAATTCTTTTTCTTTTTGGATATTAAATATTTTTATAAGCTTTATTCCATATATAGACTCTGCTAAAAAGCTATTCAACATAGTTCTTATGTTTTTGGATTCTGCATAAATTTTATTTAATATTTTCATAAAAAATCTTATAGTTAAGTATAAGAAAGGAATAATTACAAAAGTCATTAAACTTAATTTTATATTAAGATAAATCATCATTCCTATTATTGCAATTATAAAAACTATATCTTTTAAAAATGTTGATAATACATCAGTAAATAAAGCATAAACATCTTCTGCATCATTTATTATTCTTACATAAAGTTTTCCAGAATTATTTTTATCATGGAAAGAAATATTTGCTTTTTGTGAAAAATTAAAAATTTTATTTCTTATTTCGTAAACTATATTATCTCCTATAATATTTGTAAGAGAACTAACTATAAAATCTAAAAAATATTGTACTAAAACAATTCCTATATATATTATTCCTAACCCCATTATTGTTATTTTTCCATTATCAACTATTCCTTTTGATAAAAACTCATCTATAATTATTTCTATAATATATGGTCTAGAAATTTCTCCAACATTTATAACAATTGCAAGTAAACTAGTAATTATAATTAGCTTTAAGTGATTTTTTGCTATAAAAAATATTCTTTTTAACATTTTACCCAATTAAATCACCTACTTCCGAATCTATTTTTGACGATTGTTGCAAATAAAATTTTTTGTATAATCCATTTTCATTTATTAAATCATCATGTTTTCCTTTTTGCACAATTTCTCCATCATCTAAAACTATTATTTTATCAGCTGATTTTATATCTGAAATTCTATTTGATATTATTATACAGGTTTTATCTTTAGTTAAACTTCTTATATTTTTAAGTAATGATTCTTCTGTTTTATTATCTAATGCTGAAAAAGTATCATCAAAAATTACTATATTACTTTTTTGAAGAAAAGCTCTTGATATAACAACTCTTTGTTTTTGACCACCAGATAAATCAACTCCTCTTTCTCCAACAACTGTATTTATTCCATCCTCCATTCTCGATATTTCTTCATATATCATAGCATTTTTTGTACTATCTATTATTTCATCAGCAGTATATCCATCTCTAAAAAGCTTAACATTTTCCTCAATTGTTGATGAAAAAAGGAAATGCTCTTGTGTTATATAACAAATACTTTCTCTTAAATCCTCTAATTTTATATCATTTATATCTATTCCTCCAATAGATATTTTTCCTCTTGGAACTGTATATAATCTTAATAATAAATTCATTAAGGTAGTTTTTCCACTTGCAATTGTACCTATTATTCCTAAAGTTTCACCTTGTTTTACTTCTAAACTTATATTTTTTAAAGCTACTTCTATATTTGCAGGATAATTATATGTTAAATCTTTAATAACAATATCACCTAATACATTTCCTTTTCTTTCTTCTATGTATTTAATTTCTTCCACCTCTAAAGAAAAGAAATTTTGTAATTTTTTATATGATATTTTTGCTAGCTTAAATTTAGTAATTATTTGTGGAAGCCAAATTATTGGATCTACAAACATTGTTATATAACCATTAAAAGCTACTAGATCACCTATTGTAATTTCATTATTTATAACTAAATTTGAACCATATAATATAGATAATCCCATTCCTATTCCAAAACCTAAATTTGTAAGTGTTGAAATAAGATTTGATAAAACACTTACTTTTATATCAGAATCTCTTAATTTTTTACTTTTAATTTCAAATTCTTGTATCTGATCATCTTCTCCCGAGTAGGCTTTTATTGTTCTTATACCATTAGTACTTTCTTGAACAAATTCTGATAATTTTGAAAAATTATTTCTTGCAATACTACTTAATTTTTCAACTTTTTCTTTTATTATAAATACAAATAATGTAGCAATAAAAATTGGTAATAATGATATTAATGTTAATTTTATATTTATACTTTTTATCATAGAATATGTTGCAATTATAAATATAGCAACTATTCTTGCCGTTTTATTAAACATAAAACCTATAAATCTTCTTACTTCATTAGAATCTTTGGTAAAAAAAGCCATTATCTCGCCATTTTTTATATTCTGTAAATTACTCATTTTTATTTTCATATAATGAGTAAACAAATTATCTTTTAACATTTTTTCAAATTCTAAAATTTGATTTTGCGCCATTGTTCTCCATGGTAATCTAAATAAAAATAATCCAACTACTGTTAACATTAAATAAAAGATATTTTTATAAATTTCATTCCCATTATTTGGAATATCATATAATAAATCTATAATATTACCTATTATTTTAGGTGGATAAGTTAAAATATATATATTTAAAAATACCAAAACAAGTATTAAAATTATTTTTATATATGATTTTTTCAGCCATTGTTTTAAAACTTTATTCATTTTTCCTCCTAAAACCAGAACAATAATGGACATTTTTTTATGTAATACTGTTAAAATATATTGCAAAGTCCACGTTAAATTGTTCGTGCATCAATTTTGATAAAAATTGTGTGCAATGCTTTTATTTAAGCCTAGCTACAGATAACTTTCCTGCTAAAACACAAAAAAGACAGAATAAAAATTCTGCCTTTAAAATTTATTTTTTATATTTTCCATACCATTATAACTTAATACTTTAGCTAATACATTTACTAACTTATTAAAAAACTTTTTAAAATTATTTTCTTTTTCAGATACTACTAAAAGCCATTTATTTTTATTATTTAGTAATTTGTAACAAGTACTAAAAGCTTTATTTGATATTCGAAAATCCATTTTTATATCTATATCTCCCAATTCATTTACAAACCTTTCTAAATTTTCACAGGCTATAAATGAATCTTGTTCTACTATTGGAATATGATCTCCCTCAATAGAAACTTCTATTAAATCTTTACATAGTTCAAAAGCACCAGTTTCGATTTCTTTTACACTTTCTGGCAATTTTATACTAGATATTCCTGTTCTTCTAAAAGCATATTTTCCTATTTTTTTAACTGAATTAGGTATTCTTATTTCTTTAACTTTATACAACTTATCTGTATCTTTTCTTCTAAAATAAAACTTACCATTTATTTCTTCAACTCCATCTGGTATTGTAAGAACACCAGTAGTTGAATTAAAATACTTTGTATCTATTAAATTTATAATTGTATCTAAATTTATAATTTCACAATTCATAAATCTTCACCTTTGTATTTTTTATATATAAAATTCTATCATTTATTTTTTTCTTTGACAAGAGATTTTAAAAAATTTTTTAAATAACAATTTTTTGACCAACATAAATTTTGTTAGCATCTTTTATATTATTTTTCTTAACTAGATTTTGTACAGTGGTATTATATTTTTGGGCTATTTTTTCTAAATTATCACCTTTTTTTACAACATAATAATCTTTTTCTGTTTTTGAATTTGCATATCCTCTTATATCACCATCATTACACCAACCTATATTTCCATTATCTAATAAATATGGGTTTTTAGCACCATTTGACAATACTTTAGTTATTGTTCCTGTTGCATTTTTTATTATAGCTTTATTATTAGGAGCTGTAGAACTTGCATAATATGATGATACGTTTACTCTATCACCAACTTTATATTTTAATATTGGTTTAGAATTAGTTACTGGTTTTGGAGCAGGCTCTGGATTAGATTCAGGTTTTTCAATTATTATTTCAGGATAATTTTTAAAAGATTCATTTAAATCAACATTTCCAGATATTCCATTTACTTTGCCTTTTTCTGTATATTGCCACATTCCATAAGAACTTTTATTTATTTTTTCTTTTGCAGATAAACTCCACCATGCTATCCATTTATCAAATCTATTTAACTTACTAGAATTTAACTTTGTTTCAAACCAATTTTTTGATGCATAAATCATTGAATAATATCCAGCTTCTTCAAACATATTACATTCTTTTTCACATATATCTACTAATAAACTATTACTAGGCATTCCATTTTTTTCTTTATATTTATCTGCATCCTCCATATCAATAATCACTGGATATGAAACTTTATCTTTATACGGATTTAATTGTTTAATAACTAAATTTGCTTCATTTACAGCATTATCTAAATTTAAAGCATATGAATAAGTGTATACTCCAAATGGCATTCCTACTCTAATACATTCTTCAATATTTCTCTTAAATTTTGTATCAATAGCATTTTGACCATAGCTACATCTAATAATTGCAAATTCAATACCATCTTGTTTTACTTTATCCCAATCAATATTATCATTATGAGAACTAACATCAATTCCTTTCATTATTCATCACCTCCAAAATCTTTTTGATTTCTTTTTATTTCACCATTACCTAATTTTTCTTCCATAATATATTCCTCCCATATATATTATGTAAAATTCAAAAAAGTTGATATTTTTCATCATAAAAAAAATATCTTGAAATAAAGTAAACAAAATTTATTTTTTTACTTTATTTCAAGATATCTGTTATTTGTAAATTATTTAATTTTAACGTAATAATATTTAAATTCCAATATTGTAATTCTTTTTATGCTCGTATTACATATTACAATATAATTATTATTTTAAAACAAAAGTAAAGATACAATCTATAAGTACTACTAAAAATAAAATTAAAGATATAAAACTAACTTTTTTATCTCCTAATTTACTAGAAAATTTTTCAAAAATAGGTTGTAATATGTACAAAAATATTACTCCACCAATACCAAATCTTATTGATGGTGATAATGCAATTCTAGCTTGAAAATTATACTTATAATCTGCATAAGTTTGCCATGGCCAACTTCCAATTATCCATTCACATAAATAAGATGTTAATAATTCAATAAAAGTAGCAATAAACATACACGCTAAAAAAACACAAGGAATAATAAGTATTTTTTTTATATTGTTTTCAAATTTCTTACTTTTTTTAACTAAAGGAAAAACCATAAATACAAATGCTAAAGCACCAAAACCATAAACCGGACAATATGGACCAAATAAAACTCCTCTATTTGAAAAACCCCATCTATAAACTACAACTTCTAAAAAAACTTCATAACACCATCCAATTATTGAATATAACATAAAGTATAAAAAATATTTACTAATTTTATTCTTCATTTTTATATCCTTTCTACATAATTTATTTTTTATATAAAATATTATATCATTACTATTTTTTCTGTAAATATAAAATAATATATATTTTTTATTTTGAGTTTACACTAGTTTTTATATAAAAATCAAATATTTTAAAAAATTATTCATTTTCAAAATATTTTTTTTAATTTTATAACTATAATAAATTTTCTACTTACTTTTTAATTTATATTTGATTTTTTCTTTTAATTCGATAATTATATTTAATATTTCTAAATCAATTATCAAATTAATACTAATAATCCAAAATAGAAATTTAGGATAAATTAAAATTAAGTGGTTATAATAGAAATTATAAAAATACTATAAAATTCTATTAAATACAAAAAAATATATAAATTTCAAATATAAAAATAGTATTTATAAAAAACTGAAAGGAAATTAAATACAATGAAAAATATTAAAAAAATAATTATATTCAATATAATATTATTAATAGCATTAATTTTATTCCCTAATTTTTGTAACGCTGAAACAAAAACAGTTGATAATGAAACTAATTTAATTAACGCTATTAATGAAGCTGAAAATGGAGATATTATAGAATTATCAGAAAATATAATATTAACTAAACCACTTGGAATAACTAATAAAACTTTAACAATTGATGGTAAAGGATTTACTATATCAAGAGAAGATACAAATTGGACTCCAGATGGTGATAATAGTACTTTAATTACAGCTGGTTTACCTGGTACAAAACTTACTTTAGTTAATTTAAAATTAACAAATAGTGAAAAATATGGTGTTCAAGCTTATGATGAAGCTTATGTTATACTTGATGGAGTAACTATTTCTAATTGTGGTTTTGGTGGAGTTTTAGTTAATGCTGGTACTGTTGAAGTTAGAAACTTAACTTTAAATAAAAACGGATCTGATTCTAATAATGGTATAGAAATTGCAAAAGGAAAAGGTGTATATAGCGAAAATTCTAATCCAAAATTAATAATGAATGGTACTTTATCTTCAACTGAAGATGAAAATGTAATTTATATTGCAATAAATGATAATTTAACTAAATTTGAAGTAGAAAATACAGAAAGTAGTCCAAATAAAATTTTTGTAGATGATAATAAAGTAGTTGTTACTGATTCTAACGATAAAGTTCTTTTTGAAAGTAATAAAGTCGAAAATATTTCAATTTCTGGAGACAATTATGAAGAAGAGAAAAAAACAGAAGATGTTACAATTACAGTTAATTTAATGGAAAAAACTACAACAATTACTAAGCTTAAAGCTTCAACTGTTACAAAAGAAGAATTAGAAGCAAATATTAATTTAGAAAGTTTAGAATTAAGTAATTATACTATAGAAGGATTTTATTTAGATAATCAATATGAAAAAGAATTTGATTTTAGTACTCCTATTACAGAAGATATAACTATTTATGCTAAACTTAGTTTAATAACAACTCCAGATGATAATAATAATGATAATAATAATGTTAATGATAATAATAATATTGCTCAAAATTCTAACGAAAACTCTAATACCGTTAATAATAATCAAACTCAGCCAGCCGAAAATAATAAAGAAAAAGATGAAACACCAAAAACAGGAAATATAAATTATTTTAGCATATCTATATTAGGAATTATAGTTTCTATAATATCAATAGCAATAATAAGTAAGAAATTTTAAAGTTTTACAATAATAGAACAAGGTGATAGAAATTCAGAACCAGAGGGACTGAGCCAGAGTTGAGCCAGTCCCTCTAGTTCACAAAAAATAAATCAAAATCTTAAAAGAAATATGGAAAAATTATGAATAAATTTAAAACAACATTAAGAAAAATATTTTACATAATATTAATATTAGTAATTATTTTTTTAATTGAATATACAATTAGTTATTCTTATACTTTATACAATGCCAAAAAAACTAATAATTTATTAAATGAAATTTCAATTTCTGAAAAAAAAATTGTACAAAAACACACAGAAAATATAATAATTGAAGCAGAAAAAACCAAAATAGAACCAAAAACTGAAAGAATATTAAAACTAGAAGAATTACAAAAAGAAAATTCTGATATAATAGGATGGATAGAAATTGAAAATACAAATATAAACTACCCTGTTTTGCAAGGAAATGACAATAATTTCTATTTAAAACGAGATTATAAAAAATCATTTTCTAAAAATGGATCAATATTTTTAGATAAAAATTATATTTGGGATCCACCAAGTAGTAATCTACTTATCTATGGACATAATAATAAAAATAATACTATGTTTCAAGATTTATTAAAATATAAAAATATAGAATTTTATTTAAATCATCCTAAAATTAGATTTACTACTAATAAAGAAGATGTAAATTATGAAATAATGTATATTTTTGAATCAAAAGTATACTATAAATCAGAGCAAAACGTATTTAGATATTACTATTTTATTAATGCTGAAAACGAAGAACAATTTAATGAATATATTCAAAATTGTGAAAAAGCAAAATTATATGATACAGGAAAATCTGCTATCTACGGTGATCAACTAATGACACTATCAACTTGCTCTTATCATGTAAAGGATGGTAGATTTGTTGTAGTAGCAAAAAAAGCAGATGTTTCAAAATAAAAAATTTGCAAAGATTTTTGGTATAAAAGCCAATCTGTTTATTTAATATTCAAAAACTAAAATATAGAGTTTTTTGAACATAAATTAGGTGCTATTTTTACTATTCATTAAACTATACTTTTTTGAATATAAAAATAGAACTGATATTTCTACCAATTCTATTGTTATAATTATGCTAATTGTTTTTTTATTTCCATTATTCTATTTTTATAATTTAAGAGATTTTGATTTAATTTATCTATTTGCTTATTATATAATTGTTCTAGTCCATCAACTTGTTCTTCTGTCAATTCTTCCTCTGTTATTAGACCATTTTCAAATTTTTCTTGTAATTTTAGAAATTCTTTCTCTTCTAAATTTTCTTCTACTCTTAAAGATTTTGCAAAACCATTGTCTTTTATATTCATATAATCACCTTGTTCAACTGCTAAACTATAATTTGGAATATTGTTATTTAGCCTAAATAAAGTTTTGAAAAACATTTTTATTTTTGTAAAAAACCCATTTTCTTCTTTTATCAATGGTAAATTATTATTCATTTTAGTACCTCCATTAACTATTTATCTTGGACTATACCTTTTCTTCTCAATTCCTCTTCATATTTCTGTAATAACTTTTCTGCTTCCTGATTTCTTTCTATCAAGACCTTCTTAACATCAAATAATTGAGTTAATTTTCCACCTTTATGAATTTCATCTATTCCACCAATTATTTTATTAGTAATCTCTAGTCCTAATACTTTTGAAAGTCTAGCATTTTGTTCATCTGTCATACCTCTTTTAAATAACTCTTGTATTTTAGCTCTTACAGCAGGTCCTGTAGGTCCTCCATCATGTATATATACTTCTCTTAATTCTTGCTCAAATTGTTTTATATCATCATCTACAACTATTTTCTTTCTATCATCACCCAATAGATATGTTGTTCCTTTGACTTTATCATTAATTTTATCTCCAATCACTTTCTCTGATTGTGATGACATTGTTCCTACTTTTTTTATAGAATTTGCTGTCATTTCTAATGATAAATCATAGGCTTGTGGAACCAAGTCTTCTACTTGTGATAATCTAGATATCTTATTTGCTCTACTATCTGTTACTTTTCCATATTCTCTAACAATTCTGCTTTGTGCATTTGCATCTGCCTTACATAGTCTTAATAATAATTGATAATCTTTTTTTGATGGGTTATAGCCTCCATATATTGAAATATCTTCTTTTGTCTCTTGTATTTTTCTAGCAACATTTTGTAAATTAATACCTCTTAAGAATTTATTTTTTCTATTCCATTCTTCATCATCTCTTTTAAAATTAATAAAATCATCATGATGTTCAATGAAGAATTTTATTTGTGCTATTTCTTCTGGTTTATAATCTAATGCACCTAAAATTGCATCTGACATTTCTGCTGATTTCTTTGCATGATTATAAAATACTGTCTTATCTCCTTTATTCATTGCAACTTGTGGTTTACCTACATCATGTAAGAAAGCTGCTACTTTTAATTTTATTACATCTTCTGGAGATAGACCTTCTGTATCTATTCCTTCAACTGTATTTAATGTATGTTCAAATAAATCATAGCAATGGTGAGGGTTATTTTGGTCAAAACCAACCATTGTTGCAACTTCTGTTCCAAATAATGCTTCTATTTCTTCTGGTGATTTACTTAAGAAATAATCTATCATATCATCTCTTAATAGTGCTTGTTCAAATCTCTGTCTTTTTGAAATTTTTTCTTTTGAAATATCTTTACCATCAAACATATCTTCTAATTGTTGTATTGATACACTTTTCAAAGTTTTCAATTTTATATCATTTTTCTTTTCATTCATAAATTTAGCATATCTTGTTTGAGCCCATTGTTTTAATTCATCTAATGTATCAAATTTATATTGACCATTTACTATATATGTCCCATTAACATTAATAACTGTTCCTGATTTTACTGTATCATATCCATCCAAATCATCTTCTGGAACAAAGCCTAATTCTCCCATTGGTAAAACATATTCTTCACCATATTTATAAAACATAGCTTCAAGAAATTTTAATTGTTGTATGTATAAACTATCACTTTCTTCTGACTCTTCACTATCTAATTCTTCATCATCTAATTTCTCATTGTCTATTTTTTCTATTTCATTAGTTGGTGTTGGCAAATTTCCAGCTTCAATATTTCCTAATATTGTATTTTTTATTTTTTCACTTTCCAATGTGTGTATCTCTTTATTTAATTGTGCCAATTGTTTTTGCAACTCAGTGATTTGTTTGTATTTATCTTTTAATTGAACTGATATTTCTTCAACTTTTTCTAATCTATTTCCCATATCGACACCTCTTTATATATAATCATTTATATTATAACATAAAGGTGTTTTTTTTAACCATAGTTTTTGAAAAATTTGCTTATTCAATTTTTATTTTTTTACATGACCTTCTTTGTCTAGCTCTTTTGCCAATATATATCCAAATAAAAATAATTTATGAGTTTTATAAAAAGGTCGGAGACATTGCCTCCGACCTTTTGTTTACTGTTTTTGCCATCTCATCGTTCTAACTTCATAGCAAATCTGTAGTAACTCTTTTTGTTGAACTTTAAATGAATCATCTACAATAGCAATCCATCCAAGTTTATCATAGTATTCTAAAGCTTCTTGAACTATTTTTTCAAATTCAATACTTGCTTCGTATTTATTTGAAAATTCAAGTTTGCACTTATGACTTCCAATGCTATATGTTAACTCGACGATTTCAATCTCTTTCGAGAAATCTTTATTCAATAGTTTCTTGAACAAAGGATACAAGTTAATAACAGCATCTGCTCTAATCATGAACCGCCATATAGGTAAGGCTACCTGAACAACAAAAAAAACCACCAATGTAACAATTGAGATAAAAAGAATTGCAAAAAACTGATGTAACATAAAATAACCTCCTCAAATGTTGATACAAATTTATTAACAGTTACATATTTTATTATACTTATTATACTTTATTTAACATAAAATGTCAAATAAAAAATGCTTAAATTATCTGTAATCAAACTTTATTACAAGTTTTTCAATTAGATATTAAATAAATATAAAGCTACTTTATTTCTTTCACTTTCATTCATTTCTGTAATTTTTGACATCGTAAACATTACAAGTTTATATTTAGCAAAATTTATTAATGTAGTTCTATATTCTTCATCAAACTCTTTTAGCATAATATCAAACTTCTCATACATTTCAAGTTTATTATATAAGATATTAGTGTAATTACTTGTAGTTAAGCATATTCCTAATCTTAATTTATCTTTTATATTCATATTTTTATTTATATTTATTACATATATATATTTCATTTTCAAGAATAGTCTGTATTGTAGAATCTCTCCAATTATCTTTTCCTAAAACTTTTTCTTCGTTAAAGACATTACTTATTTTTTGATAAGAATAACAATTAGAATATAATTCAAATATTCTAATTACAGCATCTTTGGTAGAATAATCTATTACAAGAGTTTTATTTTCGTGTTTATAACCCAAAGGAGCAATATGAGGTATATGATATGAGGCTCAATATACGAAATATTAGTTTTTTCAATTTTTCTGATACTGCCATTTACAAAATTTGGAGTAACCTTTGAAAACTCACATATAAATTCCAGCCTTTGCTTTAGACTTTCTTCAAATTGTAATTCTTTCTTAATTATTTTCATTTCAAACACCATCCCTTCTTTATAGATTTAGGATGATTTTTTGTAAAAGAAAAAAATCAACCATTTTACTGATTGATTTTTGTATCTATCTGTTCTAAAAGTTCGAACAGATACGTAGTTGGTGGGCAGGGTTGGATTCGAACCAACGTAGACTCTCGTCGCCAGATTTACAGTCTGGTGCCATTAACCACTCGACCACCTACCCGATATTTAATTTTGTACTATCGTTAGCACGTTTTATATTATAAATGCTTTTTCTTATTCTGTCAATAGTTTTTTTAAATTTTATCAAAAATTTTTTCAAAACAGAACCGATTATGAAATTATAAATAATTTCATAATCGATTTTATCTTAAAATTTTATTTAAGCTTTTTTTGCTATTTCAGCTAATTCACTAAATGCTTTACTATCTGATACAGCAATTTCAGCTAACATTTTTCTGTTAATTGTAACATTAGCTTTTTTTAATCCTGCAATTAATTTGCTATATGTTAAACCATTCATTCTAGCTGCTGCATTAATTCTAGTTATCCATAATTTTCTAAAATTACTTTTTTTATCTTTTCTTCCTATATAAGCATACATTCCAGATTTCATAACAGCTTGTTTAGCCATTCTATATCTGTAATGTTTTGCTCCATAATATCCTTTTGCTTGTTTTAATACTTTTTTATGTCTTGCTCTAGTAGTTCTAGCTGTTTTTACTCTTGCCATTTATTTTTCAACTCCTTTTACTTTTAATTTTAATTAACCATTTGGTAATAATTTTTTAATTGTTTTCTCACATGATTTCTTTGCTATTCCATCTTGTACTCTAGCTGTCATTTTTTGTCTCTTTGTTTTGTTTGCTAATAAGTGTCTTCTATTAGCTTTAGTTCTTTTAATTTTTCCTGTACCTGTCTTGCTATATCTTTTGCTTGCTGCTTTATTTGTTTTTAATTTTGGCATAATTATTAAACTCCTTTCGCACAAATACTATTTATTTATATTTTTTTTGATAAAATTATAAACATTGTTTTACCTTCCAAGAATGGTTTTTTCTCAACTGTTGCAATGTCTTCTAAATTTTCAATGAACTTATTTAAAATTGCTTCTCCTGCTTTTACGTTATTTAATTCTCTTCCTCTAAATCTTAGAGTAAATTTTACTTTATTTCCATTTTCTAAGAAACTTCTAGCATTTTTACTTTTGAAAGAAAAATCGTGTTCTCCGATATTAGGAGTTACTCTAATTTCTTTTATTTCTGCTGTTTTTTGATTTTTCTTAGATTCCTTTTCTTTTTTTGATTGCTCAAATTTATATTTTCCATAATTCATTATTTTGCAAACAACAGGTTTTGCATTTGGCGCAACTAACACTAAATCTAAATCTTTTTCCTCTGCTAGTTCTAATGCCTTATTAATTGGTAAAACACCAACTTTAGTTCCATCTTCATCAATGACTTGAACTTCTTTTTCTCTAATTTGTTCATTGATAGGTAATTCTTGTTTTATAGTAAAACACCTCCAAAAAAAAATTTGACTTTGTTTTAAAAAGCCAAATCCATTACAAAATAATAATATAAAATATTCTTATTTTTAACCATTAATCTTTAATTAGATTAAGGTGAGAAACGGATTTCTTCTTAAAACACTAATATATTACTACTTTTTTCCTGTTTTGTCAAGTATTTATCTCAATAATTTTTTCGGAAAAAGATGGGCGATTTATAATCGCCCATTCATTTTTAATATTCATTCCATTCAATAGCTTCTGTATCAAATGGTACATTATCTTCATTATATACTTTATCAGCGCTTAAATCTAAATAATATTCATATGAGTTATCATCTGAATCTGTAACTTGAACACCTAAATAACCTTCATCTGTTTTGGCATCTTCTTCCCATGATATATATGTTGTTATTTCAACATCATCACTAAAATCATCTGAAGTTATCATATTTTCTTCTATAATTTCTGATTTTTTTGAATCATCACTTTTTATTAAAGAATACCATTTATTAATATCTGTTTCAAATAGCATTTTATTTATTTCTTTAGTTTGATTTTCCAAAAGCTCATTAGTATTTTCAAGAGATTCATTAGCTTCATCTAGCATTGATAGAGTTGAATTAGCATAATTAGAATATAAATCCATTATAGACTTAATTGCATCAGATTTTTGAAGTTTCTCTACTAATTTATTTATATTTTCTTCACTATCAGATACATATTCATCTATTGCATCTTGATCATTTGCACTAACGGCATCAGAAGTATCTGGTAAATCTAAAGATTTTACAACACTAATTTTTTCTGATAAGTTAATTTTTGCACTAGCACTTAAATCAAGTGTAGGAGCATTAACTTTTACATCAATCACTGCATCTGCATCAAATTCATTATCTGTATTTGTTTTTACATTTTTTGTAATTACTAAATCTATTTCTCCTAAATTTTCTGCATTAAAATTCAAGTTAGTTTTTTCTTTATCTTTTGTAAATTTAAAATCTACTGAAACTCCATCTATGTCCATATTTCCTTGAATAGACATATCATTTTTTGATTGTTCTAATGTAGCATTTAAAATTTCTTCATCATCTAAAGATATTACATATTTTGTATTATCTGAATTATATGTTTGAGTTAATTTTAGAGTACTTTCATCTAATGTAATTTCATATGTAGTTCCATAAACATCTACAGTTGAACCATATGTTATAAAATTAATTGAAATACCTTCAATTTCATCAATTTGATCATTCATACTATCAATTTCATCATCTAATTGTGAAATTAATTGATCACTAATTTCATTACCATATAAATTTTTAAATTTGTCTTCTATTATTTTTCTACCTTTTTCATCATTTTCAAAAGTTTCTACATATTTTTTTAATAATTCTTTAACTTTTTCTTCATTTAAAGAAACTGTTGTAACAGTACATGATTTAGCTTTATCACTAACTGTAAATTCGCCTTTTTCACTTTTAATAATATCATCTGTTATTACAGAATCAAAAACATTTCCATAAGTTTCTTTAAAATATTCAATTTCTTCATCTGAAAATTGCATATTTGAGTAATCTTTATCGAATGATTCGTCAATTAAATTAAAAAATTCTTCTAATGATTCATAATCATCTTTTTTTATAGATAGAAAATTTTCATTTATTTCTTTTGATCTAAATGACATTTCATCTGATGAAATAATTGTTTCTTCACTTATTGTACCAAAAGTATCCTCAGAATTTAATCCAATGGAAGTTGATAATTGTTTTTTAGATTTATCCATTGAAACTTTTGTTAATAAATCTGCATTTGATAATTCATCAAGAATATCTGTTATTAACTTAGCAGTATCTTCATCTCCTATCAAATCTTCTAAATTGTCAATGTCAATATCAAAATTTAATTTTACTTCTTCTTCAAATGGATTTGAGTTCATTTTTTCTACAATTTTGTACTCATTATCAAATTGAAATAATTCAGTTGAACCTTCTACTTGATTTAAAGATTTTGAAAAGCCTTTTTCAGCTTTACTTTTTCCTGAAATAGCAATATTATCTCCTAAAAAAATGTAAGCAGCAACAAGCCCAGCTATTATAACTATTATAACAGGAATAATAATTTTTAATTTTTTCATTACAAAATTCCCCCTATTTTTCATATGATTTAAATATACCATTGTAAACATATATTGTCAATTGTTGATTAAAAAAATATTTTTGAAATAAATAAAATGTGTTATAATTTTAATATATGTTTATTATATTAAAATGTATAATGTTTTTAGCTATTAATATATGCAAAAAACTTTATAATCATTGATATTACAAAATTTAATTTTTTCTAAAGGAGGAAAGAAATTATATATGGAAAAAGATATTAATTTTCTAAAGGAAAATTTAATAGCTCATAGAGGAAAACATGATATAAAAAAAGGTATTCCAGAAAATTCAGTTTTAGCTTTTGAAGAAGCAATTAAATATAAATATATTATAGAACTAGATATACATATCTTAAAAGATAATTCTGTAATAGTTTTTCATGATGATAATATAAAAAGAATGACTGGAATAGATAAGAATTTAAAAAATTACACATATAATGAAATAAAAAACTTAAAATTACAAAATACAAACAATTATATTCCACTTTTTAAAGATGTTTTAAAAATTATAGATAATAAAGTTCCAGTAATAATTGAATTTAAATATGACACAAAAATTGGAAGATTAGAAAAAGAAGCAATGAAAATTTTAGAAAATTATAAAGGAAGATATGTAATAAAAAGTTTTAATCCATTTACTGTACTTTGGTTCAAAAAACATTATCCTAATGTTATTAGAGGTCAATTATCATGTAATTTCAATAAAAGTAAATTTAATTTCATAAAAAAATATGTATTAAAAAATATGATATTTAATTTTATAACAAAACCTGATTTTATATCTTATGATGTTAATTCTTTACCATATAAAAAAGTAGAAGAATTTAGAAAGAAAAAGCTAGTTTTAGGTTGGACAATTAGAAATAAAGTTCAACTTGAAAAAGCAAAAAAATATTGTGATAATTTTATTTGCGAAAATTTTGACGAACTATAATTTTGAAACCAAAAAGCAACCAAAACGGTTGCTTTTTAAAATATTTCTATCTCTTGCTAAATTGTGGAGCTTTTCTAGCTTTTTTAAGACCATATTTCTTTCTTTCTTTCATTCTTGGATCTCTTGTTAAGAATCCATTAGCTTTTAAAGTTGGTCTATATTCATCATTTATTTCTAATAAAGCTCTAGAAATTCCATGTCTTATTGCTCCAGCTTGACCTGTGAAACCTCCACCTTGAACTTTACAGATTATATCATATTTACCAATTGTATTTGTAACTGTTAAAGGTTGTTTTACTATAACTTTTAATATTTCTGTTCCAAAATATTCATCTAATGATCTTCCATTAACTGTTATATTACCATTTCCATCTGTGATTCTTACTCTAGCTATTGATTGTTTTCTTCTTCCTGTTCCTTGAAATACTATATTTTCTTTTTTTGCCATATTATTTTACCTCCCAAACTTCTGGTTTTTGAGCAATGTTTTCGTGTTCGCTACCTGCATATACTCTAACTTTTTTAATCATTTTTCTTCCTAGTTTTGTATGAGGAAGCATACCTTTTACTGCTAAAAACATAGCTTGTTCTGGTTTTGTATCCATCATTACTCTAGCTGTAGTTTCTTTCATTCCTCCAATATATCCTGAATGATGTCTATAAATTTTTTGATCTAATTTTTTTCCTGTAAAAATAGCATCTTTACAGTTTATAACAATTACATAATCACCCATATCTTCATTTGGTGTATATGTAGGTTTGTGTTTACCTCTTAATAATTTTGCAACTTCTGTTGCAGTTCTTCCTAATGGTTTATTTGCAGCGTCAATTATATACCATTTTCTTTCTATTTCACTTTTTTTAGGACTGTAAGTTACGTTATTCATGGTATTAAATACCCTCCATTCATTTTATATTTAATTTATATAAAATTTATTTTTAGCCACCGGGGAGAAGCTTCAAATAAATTTACATACTTTTTTACATAATGCGATACTATTTTAATACAATTTCCAAATAAAGTCAACACTTATGCAAAAAAATTTTTAGGAAAAACAAACATTTTAGGCCTTTTTCTAGTAAATAAATTTATTCTATTAAATTATATTTACCTAAATTTTCAAATCCTAAATTGTCTAAATCGTAATAAGCATTTGGCACCTTACCAACAATAACTGTTTCTGTTAAAAGAATTGTTGTTTCAACTGTATCTTCAACAACTTCTATAGGAGTTAACACACTTACATTGCAAGATAATATTAAATTAATTTTATGTAATGTTTGATTTATTCCTACATTTTCAAAATTTGAATCAATTTTTGCCTCTATACTTCCAGCCCTTTCTAACTCTATAGTAAAAGTTGGTCCTATAAAAGACAAAATTGTAAATCCACTTACTTTTCCTAAGTTTATATAAATTTTTTCAGTAGCTTTTGAATCAATATTACTTTGAATATTTTTTACTATTTCTGCAACTATATTATTAATTGGAACGATTTTTGCTGATATAAGAGAAATATTTCCAGATTCATCTTTTTCTACATTAACTAAATCTTCATAATTATATAAACTCATTACCTTATTTACTTCATCATTAACAATACTAGTTGCAACAGAATTAGCTCTAGTTTTACAAGAAGCAACAAATATTGGATAAGAAGTATACACATATAATATAACACCAATTAAAATTATAAAAACAAAAGCTAGCAATGCTAGCTTTATATTTCTCTTTTTAGAAGGCTTTTTAAATCTTCGAGAAAAAAATCTATTTCTTGAATAAATATAATCCATTTTTATCCCCTCATTATATAAAGTTTTTCACCTGGCATAATTTTATCTGGATTAACCAAATTATTTAACTCTATTAAGCTATCCATACTCACTTTAAATGCTTTTGCTATTTTCCAAATTGTATCATTAGGTTTTACATAATAAATTATCATTGAATAATTATCATTACTTGAACATTCTACTAATTCACATTCTTTTAAAACAGATACATTTTCATATCTTATATTTTTTATACAAGTAATTTTAAAATTGCAAACATATTCCTCATTTACTGATTTTACTTCACATTTATCAATTTTAAATTCATAATCATCAGACATATTATTTATAATAAAAGGAAATTCAATATTTTTTTGTATTAAACTATTATTTTCTTCTTTACAATAATATATTTCTAACCCTAATACTCCTTCATAATTATTTCCATTTGACTTTTCTATTTTCTTTAAGCAATAATTATAATCATATACCTCTTTTATTTCTTCAATTCCTATTTTTTCATTAAATTCAAAAAACTCATTTGGCATATCACATATACATTCCATATTAACATCTTGAGTAGAAAATTTTACATCTTTTTCTAAGCTATATAAATCTTCTACCACCTTAAATTCTTTTTTATCGTATACATTGCAACTTATTTCAAATTCCAAATCACAATTTATTGAATTTTTTTCACTAACATTATTTGTAATTATAAATTTTCTAGTATTATAATTAAGATCTATAATATTTTCTTCTTTTACATTTTCTATTTCAATAAAACTCATAATAGGTATTTTACATTCAAACTTTTTAACTTGATTATCACATAAATATAAAATATTTATATTTGCATCTGCTTTAGCTAATACCTTATTATAACTTATTTTTTTCTCTATATTAGCAACAAATAAGTCTCTTTTTAAAATTTCTATATTTTTACCAGTTTCACTAAAATTTACATCTTCATTAATTGAAGTTTTGGTAAAATTGTAATTTAAAAATTTTTTTGAAACTACATTTCTTTCTAATTTTTGTATATCATTTCCCTCTTCAAAATTAGATATTATTTCAATTTCTTCTATTTTATAATCTTTAATTGTATACTCAACAGTTACTTCTAAATTTATTTTCCTTTCATTTAAAATTCTAGCTTCTGTATTTAATATTTTATAAGAATATTCTATTTCATCTTTTGATTTAATTTTATCATTTTCAATAGATTCTAGGAAATCAAAATTAGTATTTAAAGATTTTATTTCACCTATATCTGATAAATAAATTACATTACCATTCCAATTTCCATCTATTCTAATTTTTCCCTCTGAAATTTCTTCTTTTTTTATAAAACACATTCCATTTATTCCTGTAATATTTATAATATCAGGCTTAGTATCTGGAACTAAAATATCACCACTTAACTTAATAGTTTTTTTGGGCTCACAATCTTTTTTTCTAATTTTTATAATCTCTTTTTCCATATAAAAAACTCCCCCTTAAATAGTATCTTTTATACTATTTATATGGCGGAGTTTTAAAAAAATTCCTATTTTATTTTAACCTTCTACAGCTACAGGTGTTCTTTTTTTCTTAAGCTCTACTTGTGGCGGTAATATTGGTTCATATTCTTCACCATTGTAAAGTTTTACTTCAATATTTCTTGTAAATAAATCTGTATAATTATAAGAACCTACTCTATTTGCTTCTTCAAATTTTACTCTAAAATAGCTATTGTATGTATTTTCAATTACAGCAACTTTTTCTTGTGGTTTACTTCTTTTTCCTGGAGATTCTTTTATTATAATTTTCTGACCAATATTTTCCCCTATGTTTTTTCTTAAATCTGCTATTTCAGATCTATAAATTCCCATAATATCACCTACTTCTTTAAAATCTACCTAAAATATAGCACAGGCAAAATGGGTTGTCAAAGCCAGCTTTTTCCACCACTTTTTAGTAAACTCTTATTGTTCTAAGAGTCCAAGGGTTATTCACAAAATATGTCGTTTTTATTACATTTTTATAACATTTTGTAATTATTATTTTTTAATATCCAAGTTTATTATAATATCAATACTTTCAGCATTTTCTAAAAATTTAATAAAAAAATAATTTAAATTTAGAATGAAAGAACAATAGTGGATATTTTCTTATGTTAGAATGTAAAAATATATTGCAAAGTCCACGTTAAATTGTTCGTGCTCCAATTTTGACAAAAATTGTGTGCAATTCATTTATTTAAGCCTAGCTACAGTGA